>JANQSQ010000568.1 GCA_028283985.1 Rhodothermales bacterium
CGGAGGCGGGCGAGCGGTTTGATTTTACCGTCGTGTCCGAAGAGTTTCCCGTAGGGGGAAGCGCCATCGATGCATTCGGCGTACCCTTGCCGGAAGTCACGGCCATAGCCTGTCTCGAATCGGACGCCGTGTTGCTTGGGGCTGTTGGAGGGCCTGCCTGGGATGATCTTCATGGGGACCTGCGTCCGGAGGCCGGTTTGCTGGGTCTGCGCAGGACGCTCGGCGTATATGCGAATCTGCGCCCGGTGACCGTGCCGGATTTTCTGGCGGGCGCCTCACCGCTCAGGCGAGAGGTTGTTGCAGGCACGGATATGTTGATCGTGCGCGAATTGACCGGCGGAATTTATTTCGCGGAGCCGAAAGGGCCTGTCGAGGGCGCGCAGGGCAGAGAGGCGCTCAATACGATGCGTTACTCGGAAGCGGAAATAGAGCGTATTGCTCATGTGGCGTTTACCTGGGCGCGCCGTCGCCGCAGTCGGGTCACGTCCGTGGACAAAGCCAACGTGCTGGAGGTGTCGCAACTGTGGAACGATGTAGTGACACAGGTACATGGAGCCGGCTATCCCGATGTAGAACTGGAGCATTTGTACATCGACAATGCCGCCATGCAGATTGTGCGACGGCCATCGGACTTTGACGTGGTGGTGACGGCGAACCTCTTTGGCGATATCCTTTCCGATCTGTCGGCGACGTTACCGGGTTCGCTCGGTTTGTTGCCGTCGGCTTCGGTGGGAGGCACCACAGGATTGTTTGAGCCGGTGCATGGGAGCGCCCCTGACATTGCGGGCGAAGGGAAGGCCAATCCCGTGGCAGCGGTGCTCAGCGCCGCCATGATGCTCGAAGAACTGGGCGAGGCGGATGCGGCAACGGCAATACGCGAGGCGGTGAGCGAGACCCTCTCGGCAGGGGTACGCACAGCGGATATGCAGGAAGAGGGGTGCAGGCTGGTATCCACCGAGGAGATGGGTGCGTGCATTGCCGACCATGTACGGCATGCGGCAAGTAAGAAACAGACCGTGGAGGTGGCCGCATGACACGCTGCACTGTACGGATTGGCTGTGTTGATTTTCTTCGACTTACAAGGCGCCCGACGCACTATGGGCGGGACGACTTCCTGTCGTCGACGCATCGGGCGCGTGCGATAGCCCCTACGCACCACTTGTAAAAAGGAATCGTCGAGGAATTTTTCCAATGAAAGACAAAGTAACCATATTCGATACGACGTTGCGCGACGGCGAGCAGGCGCCGGGCGCATCCATGACGATCAACGAGAAGATCCGTATCGCCCGGCAACTCGTGAAACTGAACGTGGATGTAATCGAGGCGGGTTTTCCCATTTCGTCCCCGGCTCAGTTCGAGGCGGTGGCGAGCATCGTGCGCGATGTACAGGGCCCCGTGATCTGTGCGCTTGCTCGTGCGCTCGAAGACGATGTACATGCCGCCGGCAAGTCGCTGTCCGGAGGCCAACGGACACGAATCCATACATTTATCGCCACCAGCGACATTCACATAGACGCCAAGTTCGGCAGTGACAACTACGGCAAAACGCTCCCGGAGAAGCGCCGGAACGTCGTGCGGATGGCTCGTGAAGCCGTACAACTGGCGCGGACGTATACCGACGATATAGAGTTCAGCACGGAGGACGCGGGACGCACGGATCACGGTTTTTTGTGTGAGGTGATTGCTGCAGCGATCGAGGAGGGCGCCACCACCGTCAACATTCCGGACACGACCGGCTATTGCACGCCCACCGAATATGCACGCATGTTCGAGGCGGTTTGCAAGGGTGTACGGTCTACAAAGAATGTGGTGCTCTCGACGCACTGTCATGACGATCTCGGTTTCGCCGTGGCCAATTCCATTGCTGCCGTGTGCGCGGGCGCCCGGCAGGTCGAGTGTACGGTCAACGGCATTGGCGAACGGGCCGGCAATGCCTCGCTGGAAGAAGTAGTGATGGCGTTACGTGTCCGGCATGAGCAATTCGGCGTCGACACGGACATAGACGCCACGCACCTTACCGAAACAAGTCGCATGGTGTCCGTGGCGACGGGATTTCCGGTCCCGCCGAACAAAGCCATTGTGGGACGCAATGCCTTTAGCCACGAGGCGGGTATTCACCAGCATGGCGTGCTGAAGCGCCGGGATACCTACGAAATCATGCGGGCGGAAGACGTGGGCCAGACCAGCGAACAAATCCGTTTGGGGCGGCATTCCGGCCGCCACGGCTTTTTCAGCCGTCTGAAGCGGATGGGTCTGCATGTCGAGGAGTCCCGCAAGGACACGCTCTATCAGTTATTTGTTCGCCTTGCGGATCGCAAGAAAGAAATCCACGATGCAGATCTGATTCACCTGGTTCAGGGGAATGCGGAGCATGCGGTTTTACAGCATTACCGGCTCGACAGGCTGTCCGTTAAAGTCGCCACCGGCAAGCAGCCGAAGGCTGAGGTAGAGGTGTTCAATGTTTCTACGGAGAAGCGGTTGAGTGCGCAGGGGACGGGAGATGGCCCCGTGGATGCGGTGTACCGCGCCATCAATCACGCGCTTGGCAGTTCGCACAAACTGGAGAGTTATTCTATTCGATCCGTTTCCGAGGGAGCTGGCGCCATTGGCGAAGTGACGGTGCTTATCCGGGAAAGCGGAGCCTTTTTCAGAGGGCAGGCGCAAAACACGGATGTGATTCGCGCATCTGCGGATGCCTACATCGATGCGCTCAATAACCTGGAAACCTGGCGATCCGACGAGGAAAACATGACATTCGTAGGTAATGGCATCATGAGCTCGTTCGAGGGAGGCGTAGCATGACGATTACGGAAAAAATACTGGCGCGGCACGCAGGTCGGGATCGGGTGGCGCCCGGGGATAACATCTGGGTGGATGTGGACATCCTCATGACGCACGATGTGTGCGGTCCCCCGACCATCGATATTTTCCGTCGCGAGTTCGGAGCCGATGCGGCGCCGTGGGACAAGGAGAAGCTGGTGATCATTCCGGATCACTACATCTTCACGAAGAACCACCACGCGAACCGGAATGTGGAGTTGCTTCGGGCCTTTGCCGCGGAGCACGATCTCCCGTATTACTATGATCCGGGGACGCCGAACTACAAGGGCGTATGCCACATGGCGCTTGCCGAGGAAGGGTTCAACGTGCCGGGTTCGCTGCTGATCGGCACGGACAGTCACACATGTACTTCCGGTGCATTCGGCATGTTTTCGACCGGAGTGGGCAACACGGACGCTGCGTTGATCATGGGTACCGGCAAGCTCTGGCTCAAGGTCCCCGAAACGATGCGATTCGTGTTCGAGGGGTCTCTCCCGCCCTATCTGATGGCGAAGGACCTCATCTTGCAGGTCATCGGAGACATCGGAACGGATGGGGGCACCTACCGCGCGCTCGAATTCGACGGGGAAGCGGTCTACGATCTGCCGGTCCACGAGCGCATGACGTTGTCGAACATGGCGATCGAAGCGGGAGGAAAGAACGGGATTATTCCGCCCGATGAAAAAACCTTCGAGTACGTGCGGGTGCGCACCGATACGGAGTTTGAGCCTGTCTACGGAGATCCCGACGCCCGGTATCATACGCTCAAGACCTACCGTGTCGAGGACATCGAACCGCTTGTGGCGAAACCGCACAGCCCGGACAACCGGGCGACGGTGTCGGAAGTAGTCGGGACGCGTCTGGATCGTGCATATGTCGGTAGTTGCACCGGCGGCAAGCTGGAGGATTTCGTGGCGGCGGCGGGCATCCTGCGGGGGCAAGAGGTGGTTATCGACACCTACATCGTACCGGCGACGACCTGGATCGGCAAGCAGTTACACACGACGCGTGTCGAAGGCGACACGCTGTACGAGATTTTCGAACGATCCGGTTGCAAATTGGGTCAGGCTTCCTGCGCAGCGTGCCTCGGCGGACCTTCGGATACGTTCGGCAGAACCCACGGCACGGAAGTCGTGATCTCCACCACGAACCGGAACTTCCCCGGACGCATGGGCAGCAAGGACGCTTCCGTGTATCTGGCGTCTCCCTACACGGTGGCGGCCTCGGCGCTTTCCGGAGTCATTACGGATCCTCGCGAGGTGCTGGTATGAAAAAGATGATTACGGGGGCGGCCTACGTAGTGGGCGACGCCATCGATACAGACCAGATTATTCCGGCGGAGCACCTGGTATACAGTCTATCCGATCCGGAGGAGCGCAAGTATTACGGGCGCTATGCGCTCAGTGGCGTGCCGCAGGATCAGCAGGGGCTTCCTTACGGAAACCGCCCGTTTACCGAGGAAGATGCGTTCGAGAGCGCCTATACGATTGTGGTAGGCGGTTCGAACTTCGGATGCGGGTCTTCTCGGGAGCATGCCCCGTTTGCATTGCAGGAAGCCGGATGTACTGCCGTGGTGGCCGAGAGTTATGCCCGCATTTTTTACCGTAATGCGGTGGACGGAGGGTTTATTGTCCCGTTCGAGTCGATCGAGCGGCTGGTTGTGCGCGTGCGCACGGGTGATCTCCTCGAAATCGATACGACGCTCGGCAAGCTTGCCAACCGTACGACAGGAGAGGAGTTTTTGCTC
>JANQSQ010000574.1 GCA_028283985.1 Rhodothermales bacterium
TTCTCCGGCCTACGTGACCGTTCTCCACAACGGCGTACTGGTGCAGAACCACGAGGAAATGACGGGTCCTTCAGGCCATCGGTCGCGCCCGCCGTACGAGGCCCATGCCGATCGGCTTCCGATTTCCCTGCAGGATCACGACCATCCGGTGCGCTTCCGGAATGTCTGGATAAGGGAACTGGAATAGGCAAGGGGATAGGCCCTGGGTTGCTATGAAAACGGTTACGTTCGGCGAGGTGATGCTCCGACTGTCGCCTCCGGGGCACGGGCGTTTTGTCCAAGCGCCTTCCCTGGATGTGTCCTTCGGGGGCGGGGAGGCCAATGTGGCCGTGGCGCTGGCCGGCTTCGGGTTCGACAGTTTTTTTCTGTCCAAAATGCCCCGGCACGAGATCGGGCAGGCGTGCGTCAACGCGCTGCGGCGCTACGGCGTATCCGACCGGTTTATCGTACGCGGGGGTGATCGCCTCGGCATCTATTTCCTCGAAACGGGAGCGAGCCAGCGAGGGTCCAAGGTCATCTACGACCGTGCAGGGAGCGCCGTAACCACGCTCGTGCCCGAAGAGGTCGATCTGGAAGCCGTATTCGACGGCGCGGCGTGGTTCCACTGGACCGGCATTACCCCGGCGCTCGGCGAGGTCCCTCGTCGGATGCTTGAGGAAGCCTGCCGGGCAGCCCGGCGCGCCGGGGCATCCATAAGCTGCGATCTGAACTTCCGGGCCAAGTTGTGGACGGAAAAAGAAGCGCAGGTCGTGATGCGCCCCCTCATGCAGTATGTAGACATATGCATTGCTAACGAGGAGGATGCGGAGCGCAGCCTCGGCTTCAGGGCGGGCGCGTCCGATGTGGAAGCGGCCGAACTGGACGAAGAGGCGTATTTCGGTCTTGCCCGGCAACTCAAAAAAGAGTACGGATTTCGCGCCGTGGCGATTACGCTGCGAGAGAGTTTTTCGGCGTCCATGAATGGTTGGGGCGCCCTGTTGCACGACGATCGGGCATGCGCCGAGCCGCAACGTTCGACCCGCTACGAGATCCGGCTTGTAGATCGCGTAGGCGGCGGCGGTGCGTTTGCGGCAGGACTGATCGCCGGTCTGCTGACGAAGGACAATTCCAGGGAAGCCCTCGAGTTCGCGGTGGCGGCCTCTTGTCTCAAGCAGACGATCCCGGGCGATTTCAACCTGGTCTCGGTGCAGGAAGTCGAAAATCTGGCGAAGGGGTCCGGTTCCGGGCGCGTGGAGCGGTAGGGAAGCGGGCGTGTTTCGGCGCGTCGTCGATACCACCGGTCACCTGCGCCGGTATGCGGCTGCGATGTCCGAGAGCGCCTCGAATTCCGGGCCTTCTTCCGGAATGGAGACGCCGAACACCTCGGCGATGATACTGGTCCACCCGTACAGGAAATACGTCCAGCCGTCCACTGTCCTGACCCCGCGGCGGCATTGCTCCGCCTGTTTCAGGAAGATGAAATCGCCCCGGTAATTGTAATCCCAGGCGGAGCCGGTTTCAGGAAAAACAGCCTGGTCGGATACCGGCGATCCCGGGCGATCCTTGCCCATGCCCGTGCCATTTACGACCACCGAGCGCGCGGGGAGGGTCTTCATCGCTGCATCGTTGCCCGCAGCGTCCCGGACGAGGAGATATTGTACGTTCGCCTCGTGTTCCACCCGGTCGTGCACGGCACGGATACTGCGTATCCGGGCAGGATCCACATCCGTCACTGTGATCCGTGCCGGTTGTTCGTCTTTCGGGGCGGCCAGCAGCAGACTCGTGGTTGCTACGGTAGCGCCGCCGGCCCCCAGGAAAAGCGCCTCGGCGCCGGTTTCTTTCCAGTATCCGTCCGGAAGGAACGCATTGAGCGCCCGGCGGCCCGTCACGGCGTCTTTCGCATGGCCGACGAGCTGTTCTTCCTGCTTGGAAATACAGGAAATTTCTCCGAGCAGGCGCGCATACGGGTCCAGTTCGTCGAACAGGTTCCGGCTCGCTGCGAGAAGGTCGATTTTGTGCGTGGTGATCAGGGCGCCTTTCGAGAGCGGGTCGCTCTTTATGAAGCGCACGATATCCCGGTAGGTATCCGGGCTGGCGCCGATCGGAACGTCCACGCCGACGAGCCGCGCGTTGTCCAGGCCAAGGCGTCCGGCCCATTTCGGGAAGATGGGCACAATGGAAGATTGCTTTGTGGTTACCCCGATGAAATACAGGGTCGGGGCGGTTGCCGGCCGGAAGAGCGTCGAGGACATAGAGGACATACTGCCGGCGATCGAAGGAAAAAAAGCCCCGCGGAGCGCCGCTGCATAGTGGTAACAGGCCCTAATATACCGAAGCCTTTGCGCACTTTCTAAAGCGGGTTGCGGTGCGATATAGAGATTTATGGTACGGTATTTGCCCTGAAAATAATTGCCTTAGTTAATTACATCCCGAATCATACGCCCTAACCCTTGGAGGTCCGCCATGTTATCTCGTTACGTAGTATTCGCTTGTATACTTTTTCTGTGTTCGGCGCTCACTGCCTGCGACAGCATGGAAAAAACCGAAGACATGCTGACGGAGCAGGAAGCCAATACGCTCCTTAAGTTTTTCGCCACCGGTTTGCAGGGGGCGGATACGATTTCCACGCTGGGAGGTGCGATAACGAATACCGAACCGCCCGATGCGGACGGACCGCCTGCGAATGGCGATTTCAGCATACCCATAGATACGACCTATGCGTGTTCCGGAGGCGGTTCGGCCAGCTTGGGAGGGAAGGTGGCGCCCGATCTTTCCCGGCCAGACGACGGCATTACATTGCGTTACGATTTTTCGCGGTTTGCTACGGACTGCATGATTACCGTCGATAACGTGACGTTCGAACTGGACATGTATTATGGCGTGCGCGAGGAAGGCGTGTTTTCCCTTGAGGTATTGGAAAGTGACGAGGAGCTGGCCTTCCTGTTCGACAGGGACGGCGCGACGAAGGGCACGTTGGTTTGGGCAACGGCCGGCCGGTCCGGCTCGTGCGAGGTTGATTTGACCAGCGACGAGCAGATCAAGCTCACATTGTTTTCCGTAAACCTCGACCCGAATAACCCCCCGGAACCGGAAGACTTCATCTCTATCGAGGGCGGCACCTCCGGAAGGATATGCGACATTTCAGTCGCGTATACGCCGGAGGCCGAAGATTTGGCGGAACTTGCTATGGAACCGGAAGACGCCCTTTCTTCTCGTATCGTTGCGGGCAAGCGCCGTGTTCAGCGATAGCGCGCCGGTTTCGATCGGTTTCCAGGAGATCGCCCCTCGATTCGGATCGATCGCGACGTTTTAAAGATGCGAGGCGCACAAAAGCGCGCCTCGCATCTTTTTGCGGGCCGCTTCGATAGGATACTCTGATTAAGTCCGCAAAGCTCAGAGGCTGCAAGAAGTGCGCTGGCAAGGAGTGACGAAGCAGTGTAGTGTGGCGGTCCCGCACAATGAAGAATGACGCAGCCAGCGTGCTTCTCGCAGCCTCCCGAAGGGCGCTTCACGCCCGAACGTGAAGTGGTTTTGATCAGAGTATCCTAAATACATGCAGGCAACAAGACGGCCTGCGGCGGCGTTTCAAAAAATGCCGGGATGTTCATGGAATGAATTTCCGGTACCGCAGGTCTTATACGTGTGCTCCTTAGCATCTCCTTACAGGAAACTCGGGCTACAGACCTGGTCCGGCGTTTCTTTGCACAAATTCATACACCCCAAAAGGATATCGCTGTCATGCTACGATCCACGATGTTCATCGCTGTCGGCCTGTTGTTTGCTGTTGCTCCCATCCAGTCGGCTTATGCCCAGCAGTTCGGTAACCGGGGAGAAGGCGGAAGACC
>JANQSQ010000576.1 GCA_028283985.1 Rhodothermales bacterium
CGTCTTCCGACACGGGGCCGCCAAAGTCCTCCGGTTCTTCGTCGGGCACGACATTGACGGCATGCAGTCCCTTGTCGCCTTCCTCCAGATCGAACGTAACGGCCTGTTCCTTACGCAACGTTTTGAACCGTTCCTCCGTCTGAATCGAGGAGTAATGCACAAAAATGTCCGCCTCTCCATCGGGATGCACGATGAAGCCGTACCCTCTTTTGGCATCGAACCATTTTACGATGCTTCGGTGCGTGCTCATGACAATGCCTCTGAATTTCGGGATCGGTTGGCGGTAGGCAGTCTGTTTAGCACGAGGTTTTTCGTGGAATCTGCACCGAGTTTGTGGAAAAAACCGGGCACATAATGAATATACGAAAAAAAATATACAGGCAAAGCCCGCTTCTGTCGAAAATTCATACTTCTACGCTCAGCACCGTGCTCGGCTTTCCGCCGGATTATTCAGGATACTCTGCCGGGCTATTCGGGAGGGGTTTCCTGCTCGAGCGATTGTTGATATTCCTCGTTCATCCGCCGGTAATCTTCCACCGACATCCTGATCGTGGAGTCTCCAAGAATGTCGGCAAGGCGTCCGCTGAGCGCCGACGCGGCCTCGTAATCGCTCACCTGGAGATAAATGCCCCGAAGCACTTGCAGGTACGATGAGGCAAGTTCCAGATCGCGGTTCGTCTCCCCATGTTCGATGCGCCGCAGGATCAACGGTTCGGCGCCCTTGGCGACGTCGGCGGCTTTCTCGTCATCCCCGGCTTCGAAATACGCCCGCGCCAGCAACAGGTAGGATTGCTCGTCGCCCGGGATCGTATCGAACGGCACCTTCGCCATAAGGGTGTCGAGCAGCGCCGTTGCTTGCTCCGTTTCCCCGGCGAAGGCAATCGATTGGGCGGTGTGCGCGAAGATGTTGCGGTAGTTGTCCACCATGCCGCGGATGGTCTCGTCGTAATAGACCTTCGGATTGTCCAGGTTGCGGAACCGGAAATTCGCCAGAATGCCGGGCGCCACGGAGGGCACGACCCGGCCGAAACGCTGCCCATGCCGGATAGGCACAACCTTGAGCGCCTGCCCCTCCATGTGGAAGAAATCCTGCAAGTCGAGTTGGCCGTCCGGGCTTACCGTCACAGCAAAGTACACGGGACGCCGCCACTCCTGCCGCGCGTTCGTGGCCACGATATCCAGCGAGGCCTGATCGGCGACATATACGATGTTGTGTTCGTCGTTGTAAGGCCGTCCCTCTAATCGCCACCGCATCGGGTTCATGATCAGGTTGGAGTCGGCGATTCCCGGAAGGAATATCTCGGATTCCGGAGCGAACCGGTCGGTATTCACCGGCAGTTCGATGTCGCGCGGAATCCACGCTGCCACACCGATCTGGTCGATCCTGTCGTCGGACATGGAGATGGGAAGCGGCGACGATTCCCGCGACCACTGGTTCTTGAGTTGCCGGATATACCAGGGGGTGTTGAGCAGCGACAGGTTGACGACGCGCACATCCGTCCGCTGGCCCTCAACCTCCTGCAGATACCAGAGGGGGAATGTATCGTTGTCCCCGTTGGTGAAGAGGATGGCTTCCTCTTCCAGACCGTTCAGCATGTTCCAGGCGTAATCCGGCGCGACGTAATTGCCGGATCGATCGTGATCGAACCAGTTCTCCCGCACCATCCAGGCAGGCGCTGCAAGGAAGAGGACCGCCCCCAGCGCGAGCATGGCGCCGCGCACCTTTCGCTGGTCCCACGCGGTATGGACCATTTCGCGCAGGGAGTACAGGATGCCTGTGGCTCCCAACCCGATCCACAGGGAGAATGCGAAAAAACTGGCCACATAGGCGTAATCCCGTTCGCGAGGCTGCAACGGCGTCTGGTTCAAATACACAATGATGCCGATGCCTGTGATGAGAAATAGCGTAAGCACGCTCAGCGCCCGACGCCAATCCCGGTTGAAGTGAAAACCGGCGCCGATCAGACCCAGGAGCAATGGCAACGCATAATACGCGTTCCGGGACGCCCTGGTCGAGGGGGTTGTCATAAGGTAGTCGTTCGCTCCGATACGCTCGTCGATAAACCCGAATCCGGTAGCCGGCGGCGCATCCTGCACATCGCTTGCCCTCCCCATAAATTGCCACAGGAAATAGCGGATGTACATGTGTTCGATCTGGTATCTCAGGAAGTATTGCCAGTCCGAATCGTACAGCGCATAATGGGGATGGTGCGCCGGTTCCGGCGAATACCTTCGAGGGAAAAATGTCTCGTTCGAGTAGTCGATGGTACGGAGCCGATTGTCGTACGTGTACCCTTTCAGGAGCGGCAGTTCGCCGTATTGTTCGCGTTTCAGGTAGGAAACGATCGCCTCGGTCGTTTCCGGGTCGTTCTCGTCGATAGGAGGATCTGCAGCGCTGCGGATAAAGATCAGCGCATAACTCGAATACCCGATCAGCACGACGGCCAGACCCAAAGCGACGAGATTTGCCGTGGCCCATCTTTTTTTGTGCGTGTACCATACGCCGAATGTTGCGGCGGCAATCACGAACAGCATGAACAGAAGGGGATTCCCGGTTTGCCCGGCTATGGTGGGCAGATACTGCACCACGCCGGGGTACACGACCAGGAAAATGACGACGGAGGCGCATCCGGTCCACAGTATGCCGCGCCACCGTTTCCCCGTTCCCCAGGAAGGTTTTTCGATTTCCGTGAAGTAAACGATCAGGGCAATGAAGAATACGGCAAGCAGATTGAGCAGATGTACGCCGATAGCAAGCCCCACCAGGTAGGAGATGAGGATAAGGTACCGGTGAGCATGTCGTCCCAGCGGGCGCTGGTCCCTCGCAAACGTCTTTTCTTCTTTGCGGGTCTCCTCGCTCCACTTCATAACCAGCCAGACGACCAGGGCCGTGAAACACATCGAGAGACCGTAGACTTCAGCCTCGACGGCATTGAACCAGAACGAATCCGTGGCGGCGAACGCGATGGCGCCTATGACGCCGCCGGACAGGGCTGCGATGCGGTGTTCCGGGGACGGGTCTTCCTGCCCCCTTTCCTGAACCTGCCATTCGCGCACGAGCCGCACGATGATCAGGTGCGTGAGCAGCACCGTCACGGCGCTGGCGAGCACGGACACGAAGTTTACGGAAAGAGCCACGTACGCGGTCGGCGCGAACATGGAGAAGAGGCGTCCGACGAGCATGTAAAACGGCGCTCCGGGGGGATGGGATACCTCGAGCAGATTGGCGATGGCGATGAACTCGCCGGCATCCCAGAAAGAGGCGGTCGGCGCTACAGTGAGCCCGTACAGCACGAGCGCGAACAGAAAAACGGCGCCCGCAACGATTCTATGTGTGGTCATGGATGCATGGCATGTACGGGAAAACGACACTATTGGATACTCTGATTAAGTCCGCGAAGTTCAGAGACTGAGAGAAGTGCGCTGGCAAGGAATGACGAAGCAATGTGGCAGGTCCCACATAATGAGGAATGACGAGGCCAGCGTGCTTCTCGCAGCCTCCCGAAGGGCGCTTCACGCACGTGAAGCGCTGAGCGAAGCGGTTTTGATCAGAGTATCCAATACTAACGCCGACCGGTACGGGGCGTTTCATGGAGTGGGGGCGGGACCGGAACGACATACCTGGCGATAGCGGTCGTACACCCGGATCGAGTTACGCAAAGGTCGGAAAACCTCCTATACCCCGGCCCGTTCGGACTGCTCCGCCAGCCATGCGGCATACCCCTCCGCGGTATGCACCGTGAAGTAGCCGCGCATCCGATAGTGACCCAGGCCGCAGAGTTGCGCACAAGCGATTTCCCAGTCGCCCGTGCGGATGGGCGTGAAATAAAGGGGAATGGACAATCCGGGAATAGCGTCCTGCTTGACCCGCATTTCGGTCAGCGTGAAACTGTGAATCACATCCTTGGACGTGAGGTGCACGATCACCGGCTTGTTCACCGGCACGTGCAGTTCATTGACGGTCACGATGTCGTCCGCAGCCGCCGG
>JANQSQ010000585.1 GCA_028283985.1 Rhodothermales bacterium
TTCCTTTGTCTATCGGGAGGGATCGGTCGAGGACGTAGTGGACAACTCGACCGAGGTCAATGTACAGGGGCAGTACGACTTCGATATTCTGGACGAGCGGTTCCGTTTTGTGCTCGGCGCGGAATACGAACTCACCAATCCGGTTACGGAGTCCACGGTCTTCGGCCGCAACGAAGGTCGTGACCGGTTCGCCGAGGCAGGCGCTTATCTCCAGAGCGTCGTTCGGCTGAGCCCGACATTGAATGCGACCCTCGCCGTGCGCGCGGACCGGCACGATTTGTTCGACGGCGTGCAGATTTCTCCCAGAGCCGCCCTCGTTTTCAAGCCGGATCCCGCGCACAGCATTCGCGCCACGTTCAACCGGGCATTCGCTTCGCCCGGCACGCACAACCTTTTTCTGGACTTCAATGCGGGCGCGGCCGGGCCGCTTACGATCCAGGCGCGAGGAGCGCTGGACGGATTCCGTTTCCAGCGCGATGCGCAGGGCGGCCTGATCGCCTCCAGTATGTTTCCGGATATTTTCGGGGCCCCCGTGCCCGTAGGCGTCCCGCTCGATTTGCTCTATAGTGAGATGTACGGAGCGCTTTCGAGTATTCCGGTGTCTGATTTGCAAGGGTTGCTTGCGGCGCAGGGCTTAAACATTCCGGCGGTGCTCATTACCCGGTTTATTGGCCTGCTCAGTCCGGACGGGGGCATCGCCGTGACGGGCCTGACGCCGGCCAATATCGGATATGTGGATTTGAACACATTCGATATCGATCCGAACAGTATAGCCCAGGATGTGGTGGATGTCCCTTCCCTTGAATACACGGCCAGCGAGATCTTCGAAGTAGGATACAAAGGGTTGTTAGGAGAACGGCTGCTGGTTGCCGTGGACGGGTATTACACCCGGCGGAAGAATTTCGTCAGCCCGTTGCGGGTAGAGACGCCCTTCGTGCTGGTGCCCAATCACGATTTGTTGTTCGGCGACCTGCAAGCGGCGCTCGCCGACGGCATTGCGGGCAATGAGACCCTGCATGCGGCCTTGCAGGCGGTAGGGTTCTCGGCAGACGACATATCGGCGCTCATCGTGGAGCTTGCCAGGCCCGACTTTGCAGAATTTCTTCCGGAGAATACGCCCATCGCTATCGTGCAGCCTGTGGAAAACATGGTACCCGGCCAGCTTCTGATGACCTATCGGGGCATGGGGGAGATCGAGTATTATGGCATGGACGTATCCACCGAATTGCTGCTTGGCGACCGGCTGCGCGTTTTCGGAAACCTGTCCTGGGTCAGCGACAATTTTTTTGACGCCGACGAGCTTGGCGAAGAGGAAGAGACGCTGGAACTGGCCATGAACGCCCCCAGGACGAAGGTCAAGGGCGGATTCGCCTACGAATCTCCCGGCAACTGGAGCGTCCATGCATCCGTGCGGCATACCGGGAGCTTCGATGTTCGGTCGGGTTTGTACGTGGGGCCTGTGCCGGAGCATACGCTGCTGGATGTCGGCGCCGGATACGATCTCGGCGACTATGTGTCCGGATTGCGCATGAATCTGTCCCTGTTCAATGTGCTGGATCAGCGGCAC
>JANQSQ010000586.1 GCA_028283985.1 Rhodothermales bacterium
TTCCTTTGTCTATCGGGAGGGATCGGTCGAGGACGTAGTGGACAACTCGACCGAGGTCAATGTACAGGGGCAGTACGACTTCGATATTCTGGACGAGCGCTTCCGTTTTATAGTTGGCGCGGAATACGAACTCACCAATCCGGCTACGGAGTCCACGATCTTCGGCCGGAACGACGATGATGACCGATTCGCCGAGGCAGGCGCTTATCTCCAGAGTGTCGTCCGGTTGAGTCCGGCATTGAGTGCGACGGTCGCCGTGCGCGCGGACCGGCACGATTTGTTCGACGGCGTGCAGATTTCTCCCCGGGCCGCGCTCGTTTTCAAACCGGATCCCGCGCATAGTCTTCGCGCCACGTTCAACCGGGCATTCGCTTCGCCCGGCACGACGAACCTTTTTCTGGACATCAATGCGGGCGCGGCCGGGCCGCTTACGATCCAGGCGCGAGGAGCGCTGGACGGATTCCGTTTCCAGCGCAATGCACAGGGGGGCCTGATCGCCTCCAGCTTAGTACCGGATATTTTCGGGGCGCCCGTGCCCGTAGGCGTCCCCCTCGATTTGCTCTATGATCAGATATACGGATTGCTTTCGAGCATCCCGGCATCTCAGCTGCAAACGTTGCTTGCGGCGCAGGGCTTAAACATTCCGGCGCCTGTCATTACGCAGTTTGTAGGCTTGCTCAGTCCGGACGGGGGCATCGCCGTAACGGGCCTGACGCCTTCCTACCTTGGCTATCTGGACACGAGCACAGGCCTTGTGAATCCGAACAGTATAACCCAGGATGTGGTGGATGTCCCTCCCCTGGAATACACGGCCAGCGAGATATTCGAAGTAGGGTACAAGGGGTTGTTAGGAGAACGGCTGCTGTTCGCCGTGGACGGGTATTACGCCCGTCGAAAGAATTTCGTCAGCCCGTTGCGGGTAGAGACGCCCTTCGTGCTCGTGCCCGATCACGATTTGTTGTTCGGCGACCTGCAAGCGGCGCTTGCCGCCGGCATTGCGGACAATGCCACCCTGAATGCGGCCTTGCAGGCGGTGGGGCTCTCGGCAGACGCCGTATCGGGGCTTATCGTAGGACTTGCGAGGCCGGGCGTTGCAGAATTTCTTCCGGAGAATTCGCCGATCGGCATCGTGCAGCCTGCGGAAAACAGGATACCCGGCCAGCTTCTTATGACCTATCGGAGCATGGGGGAGATCGAGTATTATGGCATGGACGTATCCGCCGAACTGCTGCTTGGCGACCGGCTCCGCGTTTTTGGAAATCTGTCCTGGGTCGACGACAACTTTTTTGACGCCTGCGAGCTTGGCGAAGAGGAAGAGACGCTGGAACTGGCCATGAATGCACCCAGGACGAAGGTCAAGGGCGGATTCGCCTACGAGTCTTCCGGCAACTGGAGCGTCCATGCATCCGTGCGGCATACCGAGGGTTTCGAGGTTCGATCGGGTTTGTACGTGGGGCCCGTGCCGGATCATACGCTGCTGGATGTCGGCGCCGGATACGATCTCGGCGACTATGTGTCCGGATTGCGCATGAATCTGTCCCTGTTCAATGTGCTGGATCAGCGGCAC
>JANQSQ010000592.1 GCA_028283985.1 Rhodothermales bacterium
GAGGATGGAAACCGGGTTTCAAGTGACCGCGGAGGATATTGCTTCCCGGATCACGCCTCGTTCGAAGGTGCTTTTTATCGGGTATCCGAGCAATCCTACCGGAGCGGTGCTCCGGCGCAAAACGCTCGAGGACATTGCGAAAGTGGTGATCGAAAACGATCTGGTCGTGCTGTCCGACGAGATATACGACCGGCTGGTGTATGGCCGGGCGGCCGAAGAGGGGCATGTGAGTCTGCCGTCGCTGGACGGGCTCTACGAGCGCACGATCCTGGCAGGAGGATT
The DNA here is from genome assembly GCA_028283985.1 of Rhodothermales bacterium. Classification (GTDB taxonomy): domain Bacteria; phylum Bacteroidota; class Rhodothermia; order Rhodothermales; family VXPQ01; genus VXPQ01. The sequence goes on from JANQSQ010000592.1 coordinate 283, forward strand.
TTCCAAAAATCATGCGATGACCGGCTGGCGGGTGGGCTATGCCTGCGCTCCGGAGGGCCTCAGCGACGCCATGTACAAGATGCACCAGTATGTGGTGATGTGCTCGTCCACGATGGGGCAGGTAGGCGCTGTGGCGGCGCTTGAAGAGTGCGATGAGGATGTGGAGCGCATGCGCCGGTCCTATGACGAACGCCGCCGTTTTATCGTGGACGGCTTACGGGCCGCCGGTTTGCCCACCTTCGAGCCGGAGGGCGCCTTTTATTGCTTTCCCGATATTACCTCCACCGGCTTGTCGTCCGAAGATTTTGCGGAACAATTGCTGAAGGAGGAACAGGTGGCTTGCGTTCCGGGAGACGCCTTCGGGCCAAGCGGCACGGGCTATGTACGCTGCTCGTACGCCACGGCCATGGATAAGCTCGAAGAAGCGGTGCGGCGCATTACGCGGTTTGCCGATCGGCGCCGGGCGTAAGGTTCCGGTGCTGCGGGGGTAACAGGCTGTTGGAAACGTCCGGGGCAGCCCCGCCATGAAACGATGCGCGCGCGGCGTCGTACGAGCACCCGCCATACGGATATCGTTTCCGAGCGTTCGCCGACCTTTGTGCTACTGTATTTGTTACTGTTTTGTAACGGGCATGTCATATTCCCAGGACCATATCCATTCCCTTCTGGAGCGCGTGCGGGTGCTCGGAGGCTATCTTTGACGTCGATCGCCGCAGGAGTACGATCAAGGCGTTGAACGAGAAGCGCATGGACCCGGATT
>JANQSQ010000160.1 GCA_028283985.1 Rhodothermales bacterium
CTTGTGCGGGACGTGCCGGTGAAGCGCACGCGGCCCATGTCCGGCGCCCACGCAGCGGTCAGTATGATCGGATGCGCGGAGGCTGCAAGGGAAGACGGCGGCGAAAATTCCTCTGTCCTGGGAATCGGCTGGTATGCCGACCGGCTCGACTATATTTTTTGCACCGGAAAGGTATGGCGTTTTGGCGGGTTTGCGGAAGGCGTGGAACCGATCGATGCGGCATACCTCGGTGTACACACGGCGTCCCGGTTCGGAATCCCCCCGTCGGGCGTAAAAACAGTCTACATGTACGGGGAGACTGTTCCCGACGCCTTGTTTTCCGAACTTCGGGCCGTGTTCGGCGGGGATATCCGGGTGCTGCATCCTGCGGCGCTCCGGGACGTTCCTGTTACCTCTGCGCCGTCGGACGTGGACGTTCCGGCATATGCCGGGTGCATCGGCGGCGCCCTGTATGAAGGCGAGGAATTTTTTTATAGTGTGAACAGACCCTAAGTCATTTACATCGTTGCGTCGTGAGAATTATTGCGGGAAAATTCGCTCGCAGAAAACTTTTCGCTCCGAAAGGTCTTCTGACCCGGCCGACCACGAACCGGACGCGGGAATCGCTTTTCCACCTTGCGGAAAACCGGAGAGGATTCGCCGGCGCATCCGTGCTCGATCTGTTCGCCGGCGCCGGCACCATAGGCTTCGAGGCGCTTTCCCGCGGCGCCCGCTCGGTCGTTTTTGTGGAAAAAGAAGGACGTGTGCTTCAGGTTGCCCGGCGGAATGCGCGCAAACTGGATGTGGAGGATCAATGCATCTTTTTACGGGCGGATGCCGTACGCTACCTGCGCCGCTACAAGGGACCGGCGTTCGATTTCATTTTTGCCGATCCACCGTATAGCCTCGAAGCCATGCAGGAAATGCCTTCTTTGGCGCTGCCGCATACCGCGGAGGGGGGGCGGTTTATCCTCGAACACGACCGGCGTATTTTTTTCGACCGGGAACCGGCGCATCCCGACCTGGACGTTTCCCGGTCCTACGGGCGTACCGTGGTGTCGGTGTTTCGGCGTGCGCAGGCTATGGTCCCGGACTCTGCCACCGCCGAGCATGCTTCCCGCCCTGTTTTTTCCTGATCGCCGCCGCATATGAAACTGGCGCTTTATCCCGGCACATTCGATCCGTTTACATTCGGACACCTCGATATCCTCGAACGCGCGGTGACGTTGTTCGACAGGGTGGAGGTGACGGTGGCCGTCAATGCCGAAAAGGAAACGATTTTCCCCATCGAGGAGCGGTGCGAGTTGATCCGCCAGTGCATACGGCATTTGACCGGCGTCGAAGTGGTAGCCCATGAGGGACTGATTGCGGACCGCGCCCGGGAGACCGGCGCTACTGTGCTGATTCGGGGGCTTCGGCAGTCCCGCGATTTTGATTACGAACTGCCCATGGCGCTGGCGAACCGGGCGCTACAGGAAGATCTCGAAACCGTCTTTTTACCTGCTTCGGGCCGGCATGCCCTGGTAAGCGGCACGCTGGTGCGTGACATTCTTCGCTGGAATGGCGATGTGTCGGCCTTCGTGCCCGAGCCTGTGCTGAACGCGCTTGTGCGGCGTGTCCGTTCATAGTGTCAACAGGCCTTAATCTTTTGTAATTCCCATTATGATCCGTTTCAATCCCAACGTGGAAGCCGTCCGGCCCTCCGCTACGCTGGCGATGAGCGGGCGCGCAAAGCAACTGCGGCGAGAGGGTCTTCCCGTCATTGGCCTTAGCGCCGGAGAACCTGATTTCGACACGCCTGCGCCGATCGTCGAGGCGGGCCGGGCCGCCATCCGGGAAGGGTATACCCGGTATACGGAGAACATGGGCATGCTCGCATTGCGCGAAGCGATTTGCCGAAAATTCGAGGAGGATAACGGGCTTGCGTACGCACCGGATCAGATCCTTTGCTCCAGCGGCGCCAAGCAGTCGGTCGCGCTTGCCGTGGCCGCGCTCTGTCGTCCCGGGGACGAAGTGCTTATCCCGGCGCCGTACTGGGTGAGTTATCCGGAGATGGTGCGCCTCGCGGGCGCTACGCCGAAGCCCCTTGCCACCACCGCCGCCGGCGAATACCGCCTCAGCCCCTCTGCTCTGGAGGAAGCCATAGGCGGGGCCACGCGCATGCTGATCCTGTGTTCGCCCTCCAACCCCACCGGTTCAGTGTATCCCCGCGAGGAACTGGAGGCGCTGGCCGAGGTGTTGCGGCGGCATCCGGATGTGTTCGTGCTCTCGGACGAGATTTACGAACATGTTCTTTTCGATGCGGAGCACGTTGCGTTTGCCTCGCTCCCCGGCATGAAGGAGCGGACGATTTCGGTAAATGGTTTTTCGAAAGCCTATGCCATGACCGGCTGGCGTTTGGGGTATATGGCCGCCGACCCATCCATTGTGAAAACGGCCGCGAAAATACAGGGACAGACGACCTCGGCGCCGTGCAGCATTACCCAGAGGGCCGGCATTGCCGCACTGGAAATGGACAAGCGGTATGTGTCGGACATGGTAAGCCGGTTCCGCGTCCGACGCGATTTCATGCTTGAGCAACTGGCCGCCATCGACGGCATCCGTTGCCCGCGTCCCGAGGGAGCCTTTTATCTTTTCCCGGACATATCCTCCTATCTTGGTTCGACCTCTTCTTCCGGCAGGGCGATCGAA
>JANQSQ010000021.1 GCA_028283985.1 Rhodothermales bacterium
CGCGATTGCCTTAAGGATACTCTAATCAAGTCCACTTCGATCAGCGCTTCACGTTTGCGCGTAAAATATATTATCATTGCATCGTCGGAATTAGCGAAAATGCTGCGGATTCGGGTCGTTGCGGGCGTGAAGCGCCCTTTGGGAGGCAGAGAGGAGCACGCTGGCGGTGTCATTCCTCATTATGTGGGGCCTGCCACATTGCTTCGTCATTCCTTGCCAGCACGCTCCTTTCTGCCTCTGAACTTTGCGGACTTAATCAGAGTATCCTTATGTCTGTTTCCAGTGCGCTTGCCTACGCTGTGAAGCACGAACCCCGGTTCGTTGACGAACTGAAGAGTCTGCTGCGTATTCCGTCTGTCAGCACCGACCCGGCCTATGCGGGAGAGGTACGCCGCGCTGCCGTATGGATTGCCGACCATCTGCACGAAATAGGCATCGACGAGGTGCAGATCCATGCAACGGAAGGGCACCCCATTGTTACCGCCGCGCATATGCACGATGCGCAGCGCCCGACGGTGTTGGTGTACGGCCACTACGATGTGCAGCCGCCGGACCCGCTCGATTTGTGGGAGACGCCCCCCTTCGAGCCCACGGAACGCGGGGGGCGATTGTTTGCCCGGGGGGCCAGCGACGACAAGGGACAACTCTTTATGCACGCCAAGGCCGCGGAGTCCTGGCTGCGCACCGCCGGCGAACTGCCCGTCAACCTGAAATTTCTGATCGAAGGCGAAGAGGAATCCGGCTCAGTGCATTTGCGTCCTTTTCTCGAAGCGCATCAGGAGCGTCTCGCGGCCGACGTAGCATTGATCTCGGACACGGCGCTTTTCGCCGAAGGACTTCCTTCTATCGGGTATGGACTGCGCGGCATGGCCTACGTAGAGGTGATCCTGGATGGGCCGAACAGGGATCTGCACTCGGGGGTGTACGGGGGCGCCGTCGAAAACCCGATTCATGCGCTGACCCGTCTGATTGCCGGGTTACACGACGAACAAGGCCGGGTTACGCTTTCGGGATTCTACGACGCAGTCCGGGATCTCGACGACGAGGAGCGTGAAGCGTTTCGCAGCCTGCCCTTCGATGAAGCGGCGTGGAAACGGGATATAGGGATCTCCGCAGCGCGTACCGAAGAAGGGTATTCGGTGCTGGAAGCCACATGCGGGCGCCCGGCGCTGGATGTAAACGGTATAGGAGGGGGTTACCAGGGTGAAGGCGCCAAAACGGTACTGCCGTCCCGGGCCGGCGCAAAAATTTCGGTGCGGCTTGTTCCGGACCAGCGTCCGAACGAAGTGGCGGCCATGCTCCGGCGCTATTTCACAAAGGAAACGCCGCCCACTATGAAGCTGACCTTCCGCGATCTGCACGGCGGTATGCCGGTTCTTGTAGATCGCTCCCTGCCTGCCATGCAGGCTGCCTTTCGGGCACTGCGTGATGAATTCGGACGCCAGCCGGTCTTTATTCGGGAGGGAGGCTCTATCCCGGTCGTGGCGGATTTTCAGGAGGTGTTGGGGCTCGATACCGTCCTGATGGGGTTCGGGCTCGATTCGGACGCCATTCACTCGCCCAACGAGCACTTCGGCCTTGATCGTTTCTGTCAGGGTATCGCCTCTTCCATCCGCTTTATGAAGGAATTCGCCGCCACGGGATAGTCTTCGCACGTAACCGAACGGCCTACCATTCTGCAAACGAGCCGTCGCTCAGACGCCACACGGGATTTCTCCAGCCATTTTCTCCGTCAGCACGGCCTGCTTCTTTACGCACGATATCCTCAGCGATTTCGACCCCCAGTCCCGGTTTTTCGGGTAGAGAAATTTTTCCTTCCTGCACCGCAAACACCTCCGGGTTGGCCACATAATCCAGCAATTCCACGCCGTATTGGTCGTGATAATGCATGCCAAGACTGGTTTCCTGGATGAAGGCGTTGAGCGACGCAAAATCCACATGCAGCGAAGCCGCCAGCGCAAGGGGACCCAGCGGGCAATGCGGCGCCAGGGCCACATCGTATGCCTCGGCCATCGACGCAATCCGCCGGGTTTCGGAGATGCCCCCGGCATGGCTGACGTCGGGCTGCGCCACGTCGATATGCGGTAGTACGTGCTTGAAATCCCACCGGGAATAGAGCCGCTCCCCGGTCGCCAGCGGAGTGCGCAACCCCGCGGCGAGACCGGCCAGCAGATCTTCGTGTCCCGGCGCAACCGGGTCTTCCACAAACATCGGCGCATACGGCTCCAGGGCCTCGATGGCCCGGCGGGCCAGTCCGCGATGGATACGTCCGTGGAAATCCACCCCGATGCCGATATCCGGCCCGACTGCTTCGCGCACCAACCGCATCCGTTCCGCGATCTCTGCGATGCGCTGCGGGCTGTCGATCCACGCCATCCGGCCCGATGCGTTCATCTTGACTGCGCCGAATCCTTGCTTCACCCGATGCTGTGCGGCTTCCGCTACCCCGTCCGGGCTATCGCCTCCTATCCAGCCGTATACGGCGATGCTGCCCCGCACCGCGCCGCCAAGCAGTTCATACACAGGGGCGTCCAGCGCTTTGCCCTTGATGTCCCACAATGCCTGATCGATGCCCGCTATGGCGCTCATCAGTACCGGCCCGCCCCGATAAAATCCGCCCCGGTGGAGGACTTGCCAGATGTCCTCGATGCGGTTCGCGGGTCGCCCGATCACATATTCGCCCAGTTCCTCGACGGCAGTTCGTACGGCGCCGCTGCGCCCCTCGACGACCGGTTCGCCCCAGCCGACAAGTCCTCCCTTTGTGGCGACTTTCAGAAAAAGCCAGCGGGGAGGTACGTCGAACAACTCGAAGGATTCGACGACAAGATCTTTCTCGAAAGATCTGAGGGGGACCGGTTCAGCGGGCATGGAATGCGTGGAATAGTGTCAACAGGCCCTAAATGCCTTACGGAGCATGGGGAGCGCAGCACCCCCTGAAATTGAACAATGCGGCGCCGACCTGCAAGCGGGCAGGCGAAGCCGGGTGGAATGGAATCAAATTAAGGAACCTCTGATTAAATCCACATAGGCGAGGACCTTGGGACGCGCCTTCTCTCAAAACATAAACGTGCGGTTGACCGCGAGTTTGCAGGATATCCCGGGCCCGATGTTTTGTTCGAATGCGCGTCCCAAGGTCCTCGCCCTGCGGATCCCATGCACCCGACGGTCGTTGTACGGAAGGGCGTGCGGAAACGCTCCGGAGGTGCGTAAACGCTCCGGCGAAAACGCTGCCCGTCCATGACCCTGCCCGGGTGGCGGAATTGGTAGACGCGTCGGACTCAAAATCCGATGGCCTTCGGGTCTTGTGGGTTCGAGTCCCACCCCGGGTACGGAACTATTCTTTCGAGATACTAATCCCCAATGGGTTAGTGCTTTAATCCCCTTCCGCTATGAAAAATTTACGCCTGCACCCCCTGTCCCTGGTCATCGGTTTGCCGCTGGCTTTTATGCTTGGCGCCATGTTTGCCGGGCAACCGCTCGAGCCGATTCCTTCCAGCGTGATGTCCGAGAAAGAAGCCCTGAAAGAAGACTTCGAGTGGGGCACGTTCTATACCTATCATCAGGGAGAGACCTACGGTACGCAAGATGTTCTCACCGGCGCAGCCGTCATCAAGCCCGGCTGGGAAATTCACCCGCCGCATACGCATGCCGAAGAAGAATACATGATCGTCACAGAGGGGCAGGGCGTCTGGCACCTCAACGGCGAGGATTTCGAAGCCGGAAAAGGAGACATGCTGTATGCCGCTCCGTGGGATATACACGGGGTGAAGAACACGGGGGACGGGCCGCTGACTTTTTGGGTGTGGAAGTGGAACAACAAGGGCGTTGACCTGCCGGCGGAGCTGGACGAGGAGGGCTGAGGCCGACTTTATTCTCCGGGTACGCTGAAGCTCCTAAAGTTCGGCCAGGTCCTTGTCGATGGCTTCAAGTAGCTCTTCGGTGAAAACCTGCGGCGCAAAGGGCGCGATCTGCCGGAGCGACATACCCATCGCTTGCTGGAGCTGCGGATTCGCCGTCATGCCGGGGACGTGCTTTTCCAGAACGGCCTTGGCCTGTTCGTTGGCAAGGAGGTCCCTGATAGGGCTATTCGTGTCCAGCCCCCCGGACGCGCTTTGTTCGACCTGTTGCTGCATGTTTTTTCCGGCGCCTGTGAATTCCACCGTCGTAAGGACGAAGAGCATTCCCTGGTCGTCATGCTCGTCGTTTTTGAACGTGAAGTACACGTCGCGCGTTCCGACCGCGGGTTCGAGCGCGACCGGGAACGGCGTGGGCATCGCCACGTCCCGGATGAAGTCGGTTTCGCCCAGGAGCGGGCCGTCCGGCGCATCCAGCCGGATTTCCACCTTGCCCCCCATCGCCTGGAACTGGCGCGGTGCGAGTGCGAACAAGCGCACCTCCGATATCCCGGTCAGGTCGAGTTGCCTGAATCGGATGTACGAACCCCGTTGCGATACGATAGCCATCGGGGTCGGGAATTGCGGAACGTCGATTCTCATGACGCCTTCCGCCAGTTCCCCGTCGCTCGCCAGGATGGTCGTGGCGCGGAGCACAAGCGTTTTTTCGGCCGAGGCGCCGGGCAACCCGTTGGCGCCCCGGTCTGTGTATGACACAAATTAAACATTCACCAGATATTCGTTCAAAATATGAAAGTTCAATTCTGCCTTAAAATCATCCACCGCTCGC
>JANQSQ010000655.1 GCA_028283985.1 Rhodothermales bacterium
CAGGATAGGAAAGCGCAGTTCATGGGACGTGAACCACATTTTTTGCCCGCGCACACTGAAAAGAGGAAATCCGCGCAGGTCCCAGCTGCCGCCCATGAAGAACAAACGGGCCTCCCGCCCCTTGTTCATCCTGCCCATGCCGCGCGAGGCGAACGTAATGTGGCGGTGCATCCGCCAGTAGTGGCGGACATCCGCCACAAGCGTGAGATAGCTTACGTTGGAATAGAGCACATCGGTGGTCCAGGCCGTCAGCACACTGCCCCGATACCCCTCTATCGGACCGTTCATGCCCCAGAGCACATTATCGTGCACGAGCGACAAGGAATTCGACACGAGCAGAGCCTGCCTGTCCACCTGCGCCCAGGGAATATACTTGTCGTCCCAACTCAGGGAGGCGCCTGCCTCGATTCGCCGGAACATGGAAATCGGATAACTGATGACTCCGTATCCACCGTAAATGGTCTCCCATAGCGTGGGGAATGCACGCGCTGCGTCCGGATCCGTGATATCGTAACGCAACCCCGCAAAACGGTAGATACCATACGCTACGTTGGTCCGGCGGTGCAACTGCTGGCGGGCAACAGCCACATTCAGGCTGCGCAGAAAATCGCTGGCGCCGCGCGAATTGTTAAAGACGGTCAGAAACCATTTGTCGTCACCCATCAGGTCAGAAAAAGCCAGCGCAGCGCCACCCTGGGTGCCCCAGACAGGATTCTGGCTTACAACGGTCTGCGCCAGATCGAGCGTGAACTGTTTCCTGTACCGGACAGACTCGTCGCGGTCCTGAATACCGATGCGGGCAAAGGTCCATGGCTCTTCCGCTTTTGTCGGATCGACGATTTCCTCGCCCCGCGGGTTCGCCCATAGCGAATCCGCGGCGGGCAAGCTGCGAATGGAAAAACGCATGTGTTCGAATCCGGTAAAAAGAAGGTTTCCTTCCTCGGTCCATACCGGATCGAACGCGGAAGTGGTCAGATTCGTGAGCCGGCGAAGACGGCGCCCGGCAGATATGCCTCCAGGCACAGAGTTCGATTCGGTCAGGAGAAGCATCGAGCCCGTCCCGGAAGAAGCCATCTCGGGAGAAGCGTCCAGAGGCGCTTCCGCTGTCCAGATGTTCTGCGCCCCGTACCGCCCGTCCTCGCCCCGTACGGCGCTAGTAAACACAATCTGCCGACCATCCGGACTCCAGCGCGGGGAATGATCCAGCCGTTCGCCGAACGTCACATACCCGATCGTACCCTCGTCGAGGTCGTACGCAAAAATATTATAGGCGTTGTGTTTGCCCGTAGTCGTACGATCCGATGAAAATGCGATCCGGCGCCCGTCAGGACTCCAGGCCGGATCAAGATCGTCGTAGCTGTCATGGGTCAGCCGGTGCAATTCGCCCGCGGCAATGTCGTAGACGAACAGGTCACTGAAACCGCCCGCCGTGATGGAAGAAAACACAAGGCGCTTTCCGTCGGGGCTCCATGCCGGGGAACGCACGGCCACCAGACCATTGAAGTCGTACGTGGCAAGCAGGGCGTCCTCGATCAGATCGTACGCATGAACGACATCCGCCTCACCGCTTTTCGTGACGAAAGCGAGTTTCCCGTCCCCGGAAATTCCCATCCGGCTTTCAAATACATGCAGCGCCTCGAAATTGTCCGTCCGTTCGCCCCGGATAAGTATTTCAGGCTCGCCAAGCGGACGAAACAGCGAATCAACCTCCACCTGGTACACATTGCTGTAGCCGGTCAGGTTGCCCACGAAATACACTTTCCGCGAACCGTCCGCAAAACGATAAAACGTCGGCTTGGCGTTAAACCCCTCGGTGGCCACCCCGCCCGCCCTGATGGATGCAAGCTCAAGGTCGTCTATTTCCTGGAAATACCGCTCCCGAAGCCATTCCTGCCACTTCCGGTCTATTTCATGGAAATCCTCGAGAAACGTGACCTCCATCACATGGCGGAAATCACGATCCTTCCAGAAGTTTTCTATGAGCCGAAGCAGTTTCTCTTCGCCCCATGTTTCGGCCAGAAAGCGGCATAGCGCTTCCCCCTGTTTGTACATCAGGAAGGTGCCGTTGATGCGGTAGATGCTCGACAGGGGAACAAGGTAGTTGGAATACACAGCGTCCCGCATGATCATCTCATGCGATACATCGGGGGAGCCGGACCAGTATTCCGCAAGTCCCTCGGTAAACCAGAGCGGAAGGAAGCGCTCCGGGGGAACGCGGTGATCCCGAATGACCCGCAGCACCTTTGCATAGGTGAACACATGCACGAGTTCATGCCGGATAACCCGGCGGAACTGGTGCACATTTCCATTGGCCGGAATAACGACGCGACCTTTCAGGAATTCGAAAAATCCGCCTACGCCGTCGGGTATGAAGCCGGGAGTAATGTTCGTCTGTTTGAAATGCAGGTTCGACGAATAAAAAATCAGCGGCGGACGATGCGTGAGCGAAAAATTGAACCGATTCTGTAATTCCTGATATGCCTCCTCGGCAAAAGCGGCGCCGTACTCGGCCAACTCCTCCATTTCGGAGTAGTGGTAAATATCGAAATGCTCCGTTTTAAGGACATGCCAGTCGAAATTTTCGTATTGGATCTTGTTGCGCCCGAAATGGGAGGTGTACTGCCCCGCAGCAGGAAGGGCGACTGCGCAAGAGAGCGCAGCAAGCGCAAAATGTCGCAGTCGAAAACAGAGCATGGATCGAAGCGACCGGCAGGAGAGGAAAACCGGAGTGCAATGCGGTCCGGGTACAAACGTAACACAAAAAAATAACGCAAGCGTTCCCGGTTTACCGCAAAAGATGGGAAGGAAACCCGTTCCCTTCGTCGGTCACGTCTCCAACATGCTCGCTACGTCGCAGTCGTGTTCACGGAGCCAGTTCTCGAGAAGGGATGTCACTTCATGGGCGTCCCGGGCCTGTAGAGCCTGATCGGCGAGCGCCCGGGCCTCTCCCATGCGGATGGAGCGGAGCACGCGCTTCACTTCCGGCAAATAAATGGGAGAAGCCGACAGCTCGTCGACCTCCAGCCCCACAAGAATCGGCGTGGCCACCGCGCGGGCAGCCAGTTCTCCGCACACGCTGACCCCGATGCCGCAGGCATGCGCTTCCTGGACGGTTTGCCGGATGAGTTGCAAAATGGCCGGATCCAGTTCCTGGTACTTGTCGGCTACCAGATCGTTGCCGCGATCCACAGCAAGGGTGTACTGTGTGAGATCGTTTGTCCCTACCGAGAAGAAGTCGACTTCTCTGGCAAATCGGGCGGCCTTGATCGCTACCGAGGGCACCTCGACCATGATGCCGATCGGAATATTCGGGTCGTACTCCACGCTTTCCCTCGCCAATTCCTCATATACTGTGTCGAGGCGCTTTTTGAAAGCATACACTTCGTTCAGTTCGGTCACCATCGGCAGCAGAATGCGAAGCGGCCCGAAACGGCTTGCGCGTACGATGGCCCGCAACTGCGGATGCAGCATATCCGGTTTATCGAGCAGCACGCGCACACCCCGCCATCCCAGAAACGGATTATGCTCGCGGTGACCAAGGGGGAGCATTTTGTCTCCCCCGAAATCGAGCATACGGAGCGTCGTGGGATGGGGCGCAACCGATTCGACGATGCGACGGTATGCCTTGAACTGCTCTTCCTCGGACAGCGACACGCGCTTCCGCATCAGAAAAAGCACTTCCGTGCGGAAAAGTCCCACACCTTCTGCGCCATACTCCTCGACGAGTTCCAATTCCTCCATGAACTCGAGATTCGCCACCAGCCGTACGTCGTGCCCGTCGAGGGTTTGCGCAGACAGTGAAACGATCTTCTTCTGTTCCTCCTGCAATTGCCGGTAGCGCTTCTGGCGATCCCGATAGAATGCCAGCGTGTCTTCCGTCGGATCGATGACGATGCGGCCTGTCAGCCCGTCAAGCACCACCAGATCTCCGGAGACGACCTGCTCTGTCACGCCATGGGTGCCAACGATCGCCGGAAGTCCCAGCGCGCGCGCCATGAGCGAAACATGCGAAGTCGCTCCGCCATAATCCAATGCCGTACCAAGAATCGCCCGCTGACTGAAGAGCACAATGTCCGCTGCGGTCAGGCTCTCGGCCACCACGATCGACTCGGTGTCGATTGCGGAAAGGATTTTGCCCCGCCGCAGGTGCCGTACGACCCGGTCCTGCAGGTCGAGCATGTCGTTGGCGCGTTCACGAAGATATTCGCTCTCCCCGGCTTCGAGCAGCTGCCGGTGGTGACTCAGCACCACATGCGCCGCGTAATCCGCGCTCATCCGGTCCCCGCGAATATGTTCGACAACGGCTTCGTAAAAGGCCGTATCGCGCAACATGAGCGCCTGCGCTACGAAAATGTCCGCACTGCTTTC
>JANQSQ010000008.1 GCA_028283985.1 Rhodothermales bacterium
TCGTAGCGGGAGACCACGGCCTCGACCCCCGTATCATCGTGCACCCGGATCGACAAGGGGGCCAGCATATCCCTGCCGGCCACGCGCACGAGCCGTTCTGCGGGCAATCCTTCGGCACGAGGCGCATCGACATCCCGGGGTCTTTCGGTCACAAGCGCAACATTATCCAGATACCACCCGGCGAAATAGCGCGCTTCGCCCTCGTTGCCCTCGTCGGTTCCGGCCTCGAACCGCACCCGTACGTCCCCGGAAATCGGCAACGCGACGATCTCGCGACGCCACCCGTAGCTGTATCCCCCGAAACCGGATTGTCCGGCCAGCGGATTGCCGGTCCCGCCGTTGATTCTTCCATTATACCCGCCTTCGGGCGCAAGCACTTCCCAGGATACGCCGCCGTCCCGGATATCCGCCTGCTCGCTGAACGCCCCGGGCGAGACATTGCCGCCATGCTCGAAATCGTACCAGTGCCAGAATATCAGGTACGCCGAATCGATTGATGCAAGGCTGACGGGGGGAAGGTCAAGCGTTGCGCGCCCGGCCTCGGCGGGATATGCGCCGCCGGGCCCCGTCGCCCACGCATTTTCGCCGGAATACGCCACGCGCAGGCCAAATACAGGCCGACCGCGCCCCCACCCCTGTGCAGTGATCCCCGGATCGTCACGCTCGAAATCGAACGTGTACAATTCGCCTTCCAGCACGAGCAGCACAGAGAAAAAACCCTCTTCGGGAAGCCGGGTCTCGTTGCCCGCCATGGACACATCCCGGGCCACAATGCGGTATTCGACCACATCGCCCCCCAGAACCGGCATGGTCGGTTCCGGAAAACGACCCGAATACCTCCCGTCCCGTTCCACCAATCCGAACGCACCCTGTTCGTGCACGCCGCCGACGCTCCGGCGCACATATTCCACCCATACGGAATCCACGCCCAGATCGTCCTGTGCCTGCGCGTAGAGCATAACCGGCCAGGCAAAGGTCGGAACGCGCAGAGGCGCCTCATGCGTGATGGAGGGGGCTGTCGTGTCCTTCCTGACATCCAACGTGAACACTACGCGCGGCGCGAGCGCAGGGAGAGCGCGGTGCCGCCCCTGCGCATCGACTGCCACGATATAGTAGTACACAGTGTCCGGCACATTGGGCAGGGGAAGATCGCCTGCGAACAGGGTGGCGCTTCGACGCGACAGGTGAAAACGAAGAAACCGGTCTTCCGGGTCGGTCCTGTATTGCACAAATACCCTGTCCACGGGATCAGCGACGCCCCTTGCTTCGACACGGACCTCGATCGTCCCCCCTACATTTTCGGTCCTCTCCAGGGGATCATGGGCCAGAACCGGTCCATACGCTCCGGTATCGACGTATCCGGCTTCGCTCAATTCCTGAACCAGTACGCCGATGTGGACGCCGTCGTATATATCTTCGTCGGCCTGGATCAGCGCCTCGGCCAGATCGCGGAAATCGGATCCGGAGGCAAGATAGGCGTGCGAGGCAAGGTGCAAACGGTCCAGGACGCCTCGCCCGACATGCGGGTATATATCCATCAGGGTGGTAGCCCAAAGCAGCCCCCACTGATAAATGCGGGGGACAATCTGGCATCCCGACACCTCGTAAGCCATGTCGTCCTTGTAGTGTCCCGTATGATCCAGGGTCCGGCCCGACCAGCAGGAAGCATTGCCGTCCCAATTGTACAGCCGTTTCCACTCGTGCGGGGGAATCCGGGGATCCTCCTCGGACAAAAAGCGGGAATACGAAGCGGCCCAGTAATCGGCCCAGCCCTCATGCAACGCCATGCCCTCGAACGGCCCCACAAGTCCGGGCGCCGTATGGTCCAGAAGGGCATGCGCGTACTCATGCCACAGCACATCGGCGTCTTCGGCGTCGTCTATGCCGCCCGTGCCGAAATGAAGAGACCGGTCGTCCGGAAGATAGACGGAGTTGTCGCCATCGAACGCTTGGGGATTAACCCTCACCGGGAAATCGATAAGTGTATAGCCGACATTGAGCGACTGTGCGTAGCGGCGGCTTTTGTCGATATGATAATAGGCGTTCACAGCCTCGAAACGGTCGTCCGAGCGCGTAAAATCAAAGGCGTCGGGGTTCGGTATTGCCGGTACGGTATGCGGGTCCCCTTCGATGCGAACGTACGGGCCATTCAACCGGTGCAATCCGTCCGATCCCTGCGTGATGTCGCGCAATGTTACCTGCACAAGTTGTCCGGTCAACGCCGCCGTGTCCGCATCGTCGCCGTCCCGGTAGTCCCCTCCGTACTCCACGCCGGCGGACGTGAGTGGATCGGGATCGAAGACCAACCCGGTCCCGTCCACTGTCCGGATGCCTTTCCCGGAAACCGGTGCGGAAACAACGAACGGTGGAGGCGTCGCCGGCGCCAGCGCCACAGGCGATGTGACCACTCCAGCGGCATAGGCAGCGCGGACTGCCGCACCATCGGAGCCGGGCGATACGGAGGATGCGCTGTGGGCATGCAGCGATGTGTTGAGCATACGGTGAATTTCCCCCGTCCTGGCGTCAACAAGTACGTGCCACGAAACGGGAAGCCCCGCAGAGACGGCCGGAATTTTCCAGACAAGCCGGGGAATATCCGACGCATAAACGACCAGTTCCGGCTCGGATACGGTCAGTTCGGGATCGGCGGCGCTACGCGCGATGTCCTGTGCGGCGGTGCGTGAAAGAGCGGGAACAGGATCGAATCCGCGCACCTGTTCAAGGCGGGGAATGTATCCGCTTACGACCATGGTCGGCTGTCCGTCCCGGTCGAGACTCACCGTAACATCGGCCCTGTACACCGGCACGCCGGCAAGGGTCTGCCGGAAGCGGACATGGCGAGCGTAGCTTCCCTCCCGGATATGTTCGACGCGGAGATGCTCCGCGGCGGCGGTCATACCGTACGCGTCGCCGTGCTGTTCGAGATGCACCAGGGCGGCCTGCGCCGTAGACAACCCTTCCGACACACGATCCCCGATACGGTACCGGGCGCGAAAAACGCCCGTTTCCAAATCGACGCGACCCTCGGCGACCGACCGGGTGCGCGGCGTCCACACCGTGTCCTCGGCTGCAATCCGGTTGCGTACTTCCGGCCTGAGTTGAAGCAGGGCATGGTCGTATACGGACCTGCGACCGTCTTCCCGGGCCTGCCTTTCCTGTGATCGCCCTTCCTGCGCTGCAAACAAACACAGTGCAACAAGGCCGACAACCTTTGATGATACCCTGATTAATGGAAAACGCTCGCGGAAACGGGCTACACGCCCACGCCCGCAGCGTCTTTCAGCATATCGACGCAATCCGTTTCCTCCCACGCAAATCCGGAACGTCCAAAATGCCCATACGCCGCTGTGCGCCGGTATTGCGGCTTGCGCAAATCGAAACGTTCTATGATAGCTGCCGGTCGCAGATCGAACGTTTCGCGCACGACCGCCGCCAGTTCCCGATCCGGCAGCGCGCCGCTCGTGCCTTTCGTATCGATGGCAACGGAAACCGGCTCCTCGACGCCGATCGCATAGGATATTTGCACCTCCACCTCTTCCGCAAGACATGCCTGCACAATGTTTTTCGCTATATGCCGCACCGCATAGGCGCCGGACCGATCCACTTTGGTAGCATCCTTCCCGCTGAAGGCCCCTCCGCCGTGGGCGCCCTTGCCGCCGTACGTATCTACAATGATCTTGCGGCCCGTAAGCCCCGCATCGCCATGCGGTCCTCCGATCTCGAATTCTCCCGTGGGATTCACATGCAGGATATACTCGTCGTCCAGCAGGTAATCGTCGATCACTCTCGGCAGCAAATGGGCGCGGATATCGGCTTCGATGTCTGCTTGTTCGACGCCGGCGTCGTGCTGGGTCGACACGACCACCGTGTGAATGCGCCTCGGCGTGCGGCGATCATCCTCGTATTCGATCGTAACCTGGCTCTTCGCATCCGGGCGCAAATAGGGCATGATGCCCTCGCGCTTGCGAATGCTCGCCAGTTCGCGAACCAGCCGGTGTGCATACGTAATGGGGAGCGGCATAAGGCTCTCGGACTCGCGGCAGGCATAACCGAACATGATGCCCTGATCGCCGGCGCCCCCCGTATCGACGCCCCGCTTGATATTCTCACTCTGTTCGTGAATGGCTGTCAGGACAGCGCACGATTCCGCATCGAAACGCAATGCGGGATCCGTGTACCCGATTTCCTTGATTGTATTACGGGCAATTTTTTCGACGTCCACATAGGTCCCGGTCGTCATTTCTCCGGCCACGAATACAAGTCCTGTCGTCACAAGCGTTTCAACGGCTACACGGCTGTACGGATCTTCTTCCAGCGCAGCATCCAGCACGGCGTCGGATATCTGGTCCGCCACTTTGTCGGGATGGCCTTCGGATACGGATTCGGAAGTAAACAGGTACGACATAGGAACGATGTGGAGTGATAGAACCGGGAACGCTTTTATGCCCGGAAAAGACCAGGGCCTGTTAACACTATGCAGCAATGCTCTGTTTCGTCAGGCACGGCGTCAATCGAGGCGCGAGGAGTGAAGTTTGGCGGTTCCAAATGAGCGACGAGTAACGAAGAGTGACGCCGTGACCGGCGGAACCCGAAGGGCAGGCCCTGGTAAAGCCCGCGATTCAGGCAATGCGCCCAATACGCCGGAAATCCGAAGTACCGAACACCTCCTCCCGCTCCGCCTCTGGCCGAACCCCGGCATGGTAAATGTAAGAAATAGAATACATCGGCGCCTCTTTTTTGTAATTTTCGTGAAAACGAAATTTTTTGCATTTCAATCTACTACATGAGGAAAAGAAAAGCGCTTTCTGTGCAATAACGATTTGTCTTACAACATTCCTTGCAGTATAATTGCGCCTTACTTGCGCAAAGGCGCTTATTCAACAACTTGAATTCCCGTTCCCGGCGCAGTACAACCCAAACCATACGCGTTTCCGCGCTCATGTACGGCTTCATACATACGACGGATAGTTCTGCCGCCTGTGCTGCATCCTCTGCACACAGGAATCGCCTGCCGGTTCGCCCCATCAGGAATACGCTAATGCGCATGTCTCTATGCATGTGTATGCGGGGCATGACCCGCAATACGCCGCTTCCGGAGGGATTACAACAAACCTGACGATCCTGTACCGCCTGAAAATGCGCAGTCGACGCCGCGCTTGACGGCCGTCCAAGATACCAACCCGCTTCCCTTCACAGGTGAGCGGGTTTTTTTGTGGCCGTTTTCCGGCCTCTCGCATATTCCGAGTATTCATACCCACGCCCTTTGCGATATGTCGTCCAAAAAAATCAAAACAGGAAAATCCACCCTTCCGCCCCTGATACCCCAACAAGGCAACGCGCAAAGGAGCGGGCAGCGAAAGGCTTCCCTGTCGCCCGGCAATGGAAAAGACGGTCCGGGTTCAGACAGCCAAGCGAGGGCGCAGCGGTCCCTGGGAGTGGAGCATATAAAAATCGCCGGACGGAACCTGCGCGGAAACCTGCAGGAAGACCTCCGCGATTCCGCCGACCACTTCGACGAAACGGGTAAACAGCTCCTGAAATTCCACGGAATCTACCAGCAGCAAGATCGGGACAAAAAAAAGAAGGAAAAGCAACATATGTTCATGGTGCGTTCGAGAATCCCTTCCGGGCGTCTCACGGCAGACCAGTATCTGGCGCACGACATGCTCGCCGATCGCTATGGCAACGGAACGCTTCGCATCACAACCCGGCAGGGAATCCAGCTGCACGGCGTAATCAAGACAAACCTGAAGGGTACGCTGCGCGCGATCAACGATATCCTGCTAACGACTCTCGCTGCATGCGGGGATGTAGTGCGAAATACGATGTTGTCGCCCGCCCCCGCCACTCGTCCCGTTCACGAAGCGATCGAACTCGAAGTAAATCGCCTTGCGGAAGCTTTGCTGCCCCGGACGCGCGCCTATCACGAAGTGTGGCTCGAAGGCGATAAAGTGTATAACGGTCTCTCCAAAACGGTCCAGGAACACTCCCCGAACGATCATCGGGGGACAACAAACGAAGAGCCGCTGTACGGTCGGGCGTATCTGCCGCGAAAATTTAAAATAGGCGTAGCCTATCCCGGCGACAACAGTATCGATGTATACACCCAGGATGTGGGTCTTATCGCCATCGTCGAACACGAAACGCTCGCCGGATTCAACCTGCTCGCGGGAGGCGGATTGGGTATGACCCACAAGAAACCCCAGACGTATCCTCGTCTGGGAAGTCCGATCGGCTTTGTGCCCGCCTTGAAACTGATCGAGGTTACAAGCGCCATCGTTACGATCCAGCGAGATCATGGCGACCGGACGAACCGCCGTCATGCCCGCATGAAATACCTGATCGACGATTGGGGGCTTGACCGGTTCGTTCGCGAACTGGAAAGGCGGCTTGGCTATTCTCTTGAGCCGCCGCGCAACACCGAACCGCTGCAGAACAATCTTTACCTTGGCTGGCGCAAACAGTTGAACGGGCGTTGGTTTTTCGGCATTTCCGTAGAAAACGGACGCATTATGGATACGGACAGGATCCGACTCAAATCAGGACTCAAGGCGATCATCGAGCAGTTTCGGCCCGGAGTACGACTCACTCCTAATCATGACATTCTGCTCACCGACCTGGATGAAGCCGTACGTACGAAACTGAACGATCTGCTCGACACGTATGGCATTGCCCGACCTGCCGAGCTGTCGAATGCCCGGAAATACTCCATGGCCTGTCCTGCCCTGCCAACCTGCGGCCTTGCGCTGAGCGAATCCGAGCGAGTCCTGCCCTCGGTGATCGACCTTCTCGAGAAAGAATTGAAAAATCTGGGCTTGCAGGACGAACTCCTTTCGATCCGCATGACCGGCTGCCCCAACGGGTGCGCCCGACCTTACGTAGCCGATATCGGACTTGTAGGGCGATCTCGCGATCGATACGCACTATTCCTTGGAGGCCGGTCGGACGGTACACGGCTGAACAGACTGTTCAAAGACCGTGTGCCGCTCGACGACATTGTCCCCGTGCTCCGGCCCATTTTGTATGCGTTTCGAAAAGACAGGCAGGCAGG
>JANQSQ010000018.1 GCA_028283985.1 Rhodothermales bacterium
CGGAGCGGCTGTTTGGCGGCGACGTGGAACAATTGGTACTGGGTTTCGACCGCCCCAATATACGGCTGACGGTGGAAACGAAGCACAACTGGAAGCGACAATTGCGGGGCTTTGTCGCCCGTCATGAGGGCCGGAGCGGCATTGTCTATTGCCTGTCACGAAAAAAGACCGAAGAAACCACCGCCATGCTGGCAGCGAGCGGCATGCGGGCGTTACCCTACCACGCGGGCATGAGCAAAGAGGATCGCGAGGCGAACCAGAACCTGTTCATGACCGAATCCGGCGTGGTGATCGTGGCAACAATCGCTTTCGGTATGGGAATCGACAAGGCGGACGTGCGCTATGTTTTTCACGTTGACCTGCCGGGCAGCATGGAGGCTTACTACCAGGAGATCGGGCGGGCCGGGCGCGATGGGGCCCCCGCCGAGGCACACATGCTCTACGGGTTCGAGGACATCAGGATCCGCCGCCAGTTCATCGAGGCGGAGGACACCGGATCCGAGCGTAAACGCCGGGAGCACAAGCGGCTGGATGCATTGCTGGGCTATTGTGAAGTACCCGAATGCCGCCGGGTGGCGCTGTTGGACTATTTCGGAGAGCGCATCGTGGCCTGTGGCAATTGCGATGTCTGCCTCGACCCGCCGGAACGTTTCGACGGAACGGAGGATGCCCGGAAGATCCTGTCGGCGGCCTACCGTACGGGCCAGCGCTTCGGCGCAGCGCATCTGATCGATATTCTGAGAGGTACGGAAACCGGGAAAGCGATCCGGTTTGGCCATCAGGTTCTGCCGACTTTCGGTGTGGGCGCAAACCGCGGCAGGAACGAGTGGCGCTCGCTGATCCGCCAACTGGTGGCGGCAGGTTTCCTGCGGCTCGACATCGGCGGCTTTGGCGGCCTGCAGATCACGGACAAGGGCACCGCATTGTTGCGGGGCGAAGGGACGTTCCTCCCCTGCAAGGACACCGTCATCACACACCGTTCCACGGAGCGGGCAACGCAGGCGCAGCACAGCGAGACGACGGAACAACCTCTGTCAGATGAGGATGCGTCGCTGCTGGTTGCCCTCAGATCCTTACGGTTGGAGATCGCGAAGGAGCGTGGCGTACCCGCCTATGTCGTGTTCCCGGACCGCGCGCTGAC
>JANQSQ010000045.1 GCA_028283985.1 Rhodothermales bacterium
TTCCTTGCCAGCGCACCCCTCGCAGCCTCTGATCTTTGCGGACTTAATCAGAGTATCCTTAGCAAAGCAATCACGGCGTCGGCGATCTCGCGATCCTCGCGCATGCGCGGCACTTTGGTTTGTCCGCTCACCTTCTCCCGCGTTTCCCGGAGCCACGCATGAAATGTCCCGGTAGGCAACGGCACCACGTCAGGCCGCTCGAACGCCTGCGCCTCGCGGCGAATCCGGTAATGCCGGTTGAACTCGTTGAGGTACCCGTCTATTTCCTCCGAAAAACGATCCATGCTGTCCGGCAGTCGCTCGAACTCCACCAGCCACTGATGAGACGGCGGGCGATCCGTTTCGGGGGGATTCGGAGCCACATGGAAATCACGTACGCGCGCGCCCGTACGCGCGCAGGCAACGCGTAACGCATGGCGCGCTTCCTCGCCGAAAACAGCCTCTCCGTACTTGTCTATCATTTCGCTCGTACGCCCCGCCACGAAGATTTTATGCGGAGAGGTATCCGTGAAGCGCACGACATCCCCGACGGGGTAGCTCCAGAGCCCGCTGCATGTGGAAACGAAAAGACCGTACCGTACATCGGTTTCCACCTCGCCGATCATATATCGACGCGCATTCGGATCGTTGATTTCGTCCATCCGGACAAATTCGAAAAACACCCCGTTGTCGAGGTGCAGGAGCATGGCCGGATCGTTCGCGTCGTCCTGAAAGGAGAAAAATCCTTCCGAGGCGCCATATACCTCCAGAAACCGCAGTTTCGGCGAGGCGATCTTCTCCTGGAGCAATTCCCGGTAGGAACTCAGCGCCACGCCCCCTGCAATGAATACCTGCAACCGGGGCCATACGTCGGCGACTGTTCTGGCGTTGGAACCGAATCGCTCCCGATGCTGGCGGATGAGTTCGTCGAAAAAAACCACAGACCATGAAGGGACCATGATCAGACACCGCACATCCTTCCCTACCGTCCGCCGGGCGATCTCGCGCAATTTTTCCTCCCAGTTCGGCAGAAAAGCTACCTCGTTCGGGACAGCCTGAAGAATATGCCGGTACAAAAAAGGCGTATGTTCGGCCTGAAGCCCACTGACTTCCCCGATTTTCATACCGGGATAGGCCGGGTCTTCTTCAATGCGGCCGGGCAGCACAACGTGCTTGCCCAGCAGATATCCGACATTGCCCGTCCGGGCCAGATATGTGATCCCGACAGAGAGCGTGAAACGGCGATTCGCAGCAAGCATTTCCGCGCTCACCGGGATAATCTTTCCGGAGGAGGTCGTCCCGCTCGACACCGCGAAGTGCCGGAACCCGCCGGGCCATATAACATCCCGCGCGCCGCCCCGGATACGGCGTATGTCCTCCTCGAAGTCGCTGTAGGTATGGAGCGGAACGCGGTCCTGATAGGCTGCAACCACATCCCGGGCGCGGGCTATCTCCCCGAATCCGTACCGGTGGCCCCACTCCGTACCGGCGGCCTGCTGCAAGAGACCTCGCAACAGGGTATGCTGCACATGCACCGGGTCCTTTAAAAACCCTTCCACTTTCGCGAGCGTTCGTGAAGGAAGCCAACCCGCCGGTTTTTCAGCGGTATCCGGAGAACGGCGCGGATCGGCACCGTTTGCGCCGGACAAAGTAAACATACTTATACCAGACAACGTCCGAGACAGGTCTTTATGTTCGAAACACACCCGGCAAAAACGATATCCGATCCCGATGCGTTCCTTTTGCGCGTACGCGGGCATACGCTGGATTGTAGACCGGGGATGGCCTCCGGAGCGTATGTCATGGGCATTCTGAACGTAACCCCGGATTCGTTTTCGGACGGCGGAGCGTATACTTCCGTGCCGGCGGCTTTGCGCCGCGTCGAGGAAATACTCGACGAAGGCGCTTCGCTCATCGACATAGGCGGGGAATCGTCCCGTCCCCGCGGCACTGTGTATGGCAAAGGAGCCTCCGCCGTTCCGGTCCGCGAAGAAATAAATCGGGTGCTTCCGGTCGTGGAAGCCGCGGTCCATCGCTTTCCCGAAGCTATTCTGTCCATCGATACCTGGAAACCGGAAGTGGCGGAGGCCGCGCTCGCAGCAGGGGCGCACATCATTAACGATGTCACCGGACTTCGATACACCGGGGAAACGGCGGCCGTAGCAGCCGGGTACAATGCCCCGCTCGTTCTCATGCACTCGATCGGCAAACCGGGTGCTATGCCGGCCCGGCACGAGTATACGGATGTCGTGCGCGAAGTCACGGCTTCGTTGGCCGCCAGCGTGGAACGGGCGGAAGCGGCCGGGGTGCGGGACATTGTGGTCGATCCCGGTTTCGGTTTCGGAAAACGCCACGAAGAAAACCTGCAACTGCTTGGCGCGCTGGGAGATATATTGGAACTTGGACGCCCGGTCATGATCGGCGTATCGCGGAAAAGCACCATCGGGGCAATCCTCGGCACACCCGACAACCCTGCCCCGATCGGGAAACGGCTTTTCGGATCCCTGGGCGCCACGGCGATCGGGGTCCTGAGGGGCGCCTCTATCGTACGTACCCATGACGTACGCCCCACTGTAGAATTGCTCAGAAGTATGTGCGCGGCCCTGTACGCCGGAATGCGATAATATCGTGCAGATAACCGACTGGATCATACCGCTCCGCATCGTCGATTTCGTTGAAATCGCGGCGGTGTCGTACATCCTGTACAAGCTCTACCGGTTTATGCGGGGTACGATCGCCTTGCAGATATTGATCGGGCTCATTGCGCTGTATGTCGTACAGGTGATCGTGACGGCGGTGGACATGACCATGCTTCCGGCCCTTTTCTCGTCGATTGGCGAGGTGGCCGTGCTGGCGGTCATCATTCTGTTTCAGCCGGAAATCCGGCGTGTACTGCTCTTGCTGGGACGTAATCCGCTGGTAAGACGCTTCGTCCGCTCGCCCACACGGGAAAAAACGATGCTGGAAGTCATTGCCGCCGTGGAGAAAATGAGCGAGGACCGCGTGGGCGCCTTGATCGCATTCGAACGCTCCTCGGGCCTGCAGAACTACACCGAAACGGGCATCGGCATCGAGGGCAATGTCTCCCGCGACTTACTGGTCACCATCTTTCAGGGGCAAAATCCTCTGCATGACGGCGCCGTCATCATAAGCGGTCACCGCGTGGAAGCTGCGCGATGCATCCTGCCGGTTTCGAGCAACATAAAACCGGGCGCGCCCATGGGGTTGCGCCACCGTGCAGCCATCGGCCTTTCCGAACAGACGGATGCGTTTGTCATCGTCGTTTCCGAGCAAACGGGCGCCATTTCCGTATCGGTGGACGGCGAATTACGACAAAACCTGTCCGCCAACGGCCTGCGTACAAGCCTCGCCAAGGCGTTTACCCAGAGCCTCGACCATGAACCAGCCCCTGTCGAGACGTAATCATGCTACGTGACGGCGTATTCGACCGGCGACGGCAGCGGCTCGTAGACAAGATGCGGGAGAACGGTATTAACGACGAGCGCGTGCTGGCCGCTATCGGCTCGGTGCATCGGCACCGGTTTGTGGAAGGGGCGTTCAGGCCGCGCGCTTACGAAGACGAAGCGCTGCCGATCGGGATGAAACAAACCATATCGCAGCCCTTCACGGTGGCGTATCAGACCATGTTGCTGAATCCGCGTCCGGGGGATCGCATTCTCGAAATCGGCACCGGAAGCGGGTATCAGGCGGCCGTACTCTGTGAAATGGGCGCCCGCGTATTTTCCATCGAGCGCCACAGGCCGCTGCTGGCGCGTACGCGCAGCATTCTTGAATCGCTCGGATACCGGGTCGTGCTCAGAGCCGGCGACGGTACGCTGGGATGGGCAGCTCAGGCTCCTTTCGATGGGATTGTTGTCACTGCCGGCGCATCGGAAGCGCCGGAAGCGCTCCTCCAACAACTTCGCATCGAAGGAGAAGACGACAAGCCGGCCGGCCGGTTGGTAATACCTGTCGGCGACCATCGCGCGCAGACCATGAATCTGTACAGGCGGCTCGGCGAAGACGATTACGAGCGGACGGCCAGCAGGAATTTCAAGTTCGTCCCGCTGATAGGAAAGCAGGGAGGACTATAAAAGCGCACCGCTGCGGGGCTACTCGACGATAGTGCACATGCCGGTGTCGAAGGCCTGCCGAAGCGCCTCCGTGGCTTCCCTGCGAAGATCTTCCGCACTGGCGTTCCCCTCATGCAGCAAGGCAATGCCTATACTCACTCCATCTTCCAGCAACCCGGAATAACTGAGCATATCCTGCTGGAACCGGATCGCCCACTGCTCTACGGCTACACCCTCTTCCTTGAAGAACACGCCGAACATAAGTTCGCCGAACCGCTCGACGCGAGCGCCCTGGACGGTCTCTCGCAGCCTCTGCACCAACAGGCCCTCGGCTTGCATGACCACCCGCTTGCCCCCTTCGTCGGCGACCTCCTCGGCGCGATTCAAGTAAACGAGCGCCAGCGCAAGGGGTGTGCCCTCATCACGCGCCTGCCATATCTCTTCGTCGATGATTTCACTGCGCGGACGAACGTCTTCTTTCGATTCCTGCAACAGTTCGTCGCATATCCCCATCTCGAGAATGTTACCGAGGAGATGGGCGAAATGCGTGGACAGTAACTGTTTTTCCTCAGAATCGAGAATGTGCTCGCGCATCGCATCGGCAAGCAGCACGTACCGGGCCAGCGACGAAGGTACCGGAACGGGTAAAAGAACCACTTCCTTGACCGCAACCTTTTGCCGGTAATACCCGCACACATTCCCTGAAAGCCGGTCTTCGGATGCGCGGAGCACATGCAGCCCCGGTTGCCGATGCTCCCATGGCAAGAGAGGTGTTTTCGATACGAAAAGACCGTTACCGCGGGCGTTGCCGTTGAGGCTGACGATAGCTTCGATATGGTATTGCGGCGCTCTTTTCGGCTGCCTCAACAAGCAAACCGTATTGGCCTGGGCAATAGCGCGGTACGCCTGTAAATAGGGAAGGAGTACTTCGCGCAGCGATTTGTGCGCCGATTCGTTGACGGATATC
>JANQSQ010000077.1 GCA_028283985.1 Rhodothermales bacterium
AGCGGTTTGAAATTCATCCACAGCGACTCCCGCCGTTTTCCTTTGGACGAATTGCATAGTTTCTCCGGCGCATCCACACAATACCAGTCGTCGAACAACTCGTCGTAGAGTGCTGACCGGTATCCGGACAATACTGCACGACCCTGAATCCGATGCAGCAGATCAGCGAGTTCCCGATGGTCGTCGTCGGTCATTTCGTGGCCGTAGGCGGTGGCGTCGCCACGACTGTCGTGGACGTACGGCGGGTCAAGATAGAACAGGGTACGGGGCGTATCGTACCGCGCAATGACATCCAGCGCCGGGGCGTTTTCGATCTGCACGCGTTGCAACCGCTGTGTAATTTCGGGCAGCCCTTCCACCGCGCCAAGCCAGCGCGACACGGCGCCGGCCATGCCCGCCCGGGATGTCAGCACGCAGTGCGCCCACCGGCCTTCGCTACTTGTTTGCGCCAGACCGGTACGTGTCTGTCGCGCGCGGACGTAGAACCGCCGCGCTCGTTCCAGCGGCGGTAAATCGGGTTCGCGACGACAGGCATTGACGAGTTCTTCCCGGGAAAACGGGGTCAGGCCAATGGCGCGGATGAGTTCCTCGTGCTGGTCCCGCAGTACGGAGAAGAAATTGACGAGATCCGAATCCAGGTCGTTATAGGTTTCCACAGGCGCCGGGGCCCGGTTGATGAGCACGGCAGCCGAGCCGCCGTAGACATCGCAGAAATGCTCCGCATCGACCGGCAGATGGGGGAGAATGAAGTCCAGATGCACATACTTGCCGCCATACCATCCGAAAGCAATCATTTTCCGTCGCGCCCGCGCCGCATTTCCGACAAGACGACGGGATACTCGCCCTGTTTTGGGAGGGAATTTCTGGAGCGCTTCGTCGAATAGTCCTTCAGTCGTCACGGTCATCGCACATCTCTATTTACTTCGTGCAAAAAGCTGCCGGGCGCGGCGTGGATCGACGTTGATTCATCCTAAATATGAAGGATATTGTGCGGCATCGAACCGAGCAGTGCCCTGTATGCAGGACACCGCTTTCACCTATGAGAAAATACCGTAGATATATGCCGGAATCAACCGTGGAAACGGGGTTGCGAGTCCGTTTTTTTGGGGCCGGTCGATCAGGCGTACCCGTTGTATCGGAAGTTCCTCCGGGAAACGGCGCCCGGACATGTGCGGAAGATGTGCTTGCACACGCTCCCCTGGCGTTGCACATATGTATTCGCGCCGGAAAACGGGCGTTTTACGGCGCCTTCGCTTTCGCCAACGCCTGCGCCGAACGAAGCACCTTTTCGGCCTCCTTCAGGTTGGCAACGGTGCCTTCCACGTCCAGTTTGCCATCCTCTCCGAAAGCCATCCAATTTTCTTTCCAGACAGCCGCGGCCATATTCGCGCCGACCCCGAAGCGTTCGGGCTTAATCACTCGCTCTTCGTTACGGTTACCCGCTTTCTTAAACAGGCCGTGCCATTTATTTCTGGTATCTGTCCTTTTCTCTTTTTCATCCTCGTACACCATGAAACGGAGTTCTTGGCTGTCACTCTTGATGTGAAGATGCGTCTCTGGCTCCCCGCCATGCCCCCACCAGAAACACAAGAATCCGCCCCCCGATGGAGGATTGATATCTCCCCGGTTACCATCAAGTATATCGCGTTCGAGACGGCGAAAAAAGCCTTCCCAAGCCTCCCAATTTTCCAAGGCCGACCAGGATTTATCACTATCCTCTCGCCACTCCTTATAACTGTTGGCCCTATCCTCCAAATCTTGCAGGTAGCATCGGTAATCCGACAGAATCGCGTTCTCGCCTTCGTAGCGATCAAGCACGCGAAGAAAATCTTCGCGAAGGAATACTCGATAGCCTGTTTCCCTTTCGATGCGGTTATCCTCAGCACGGGGTTGATTGCCCGTTTTGAAGTAAATGCGGTAAATGTCTTCCGGCTTTACCGCGCCCAACTTCGTACGCCCTCCCTCTGCGTGGTCGTAGTATCTTTCCAACTGGTCGCCGTGCGTGCCCGTTGTTGTCTTGTCTTCGATCAGCAGCACATGCTTATTGTCTATCAGGGCAAGAACGTCAATGCCCTTGTCCTGCTTGTGGATATCGATTTCGAACTCTTCCGGCAGTTCGACGGGTTTTCTATCTTTATCGCGTTTCAGCAAGTCAAGAACGAGTTCGCGACCGCATCGACGCAGTTCTTCCTGCTCCGGATCGTCGCTTTTATAGCCTGTCCAAGCCAGCAGCCAGCAGATAAACGCATCCTGCGATAGTTCGGACGTAGCGTAATCTCGGAACAGGTTGGGAATCGTTTTTTTCATGGTATCGCTCTTATTTTTTCATTAGGGATGTCCGCTAAACCGTGCAAGCGGCTTTATTATTTGCCAGGGACACGCCCACACGCCCCGGCCTTCCCCCAATTAACCGTAATAAAAATTCTTATGAGTCAACATGCTTCTACTACCTCCCGCGCTTACGCATGCCGCTTTACGTAGCGGATTTTGCCGGTATGGTATGTTGCAGCGGGCACGATTGTCAAGTACCTGGAGTCGATTTATGCCGAGTCGGAATGCCCGGACGGGGACATTTCAGGCTGAGATCCACTGTTACCCGTCTTCCCGGTTGCATACCGTCCCCCGGCCTGCTAATTTTCCGAAAATCCGCCTGCCGGTGTTTTGCGGCGGTTATCTTTTCCTTCCACCGGGTGGGACCATCCCCGGAGTGTCAGGCGGAGGCAGCGAAACCGGTAAGACTGGACGGCACTTCGGTGCCCGATAGCACGGTCATGGCGCGGAACCGTAGCATTACGAACACACAACCTGTCAAGTAATGGGTATAAGTCCCCCAACATCCCCTTCCGACAGACCCGTGCTCATTGTCGGCGGCGGCGTGGCGGGGCTTGCGCTGGGTTGGCGGTTGCTGCATGCCGGGCGGGCCGTACAGCTTTTCGAGCGGGATCAGGCCGGGCGCGGGGCCTCCTGGGCGGCGGCGGGCATGCTGGCGCCAGATGCGGAAATCGGATTCGAGGACCCGGAACTCTACTGGCTCAACCGGGAAAGCCTGCGGAGATGGCCGGCGTTTGCAGTAGCGCTTGAAACGGAAAGTGGAATGGAGACGGGGTTTCGGACCGACGGGGCCGTGCATGTGGCTGCCGACCGGGACGAGGCGGAAGCGCTCCGCCGCCGCTTCGATTTTATGAAATCGCAGGGACTGGACGTCCGGTGGCTTTCGCCGGCGGAAGCGCTGGATATAGAACCCTTTATCACGTCCCGACCGGCGGCGGTTCTGTATTCTCCTTCGGATAGTCAGGTGGACAGCCGTGCGCTGGTCGAAGCGTTGCAGGCTTCTTTTCTGAAAGCCGGGGGCGTGCTGCGCGAAGGAGTTGCCGTACGTGCTGTCGAGCCTGATGCGCGGACGCCCACTGTGATGACGGAAAGCGGCGAGCGGGTGGAGGGATCGTGCGTGGTGCTTGCCACAGGCGCCTGGTCGCATGGCATGGAAGGACTGACTGCGGATCGGAAACCGCCTGTACGCCCGGTGCGGGGGCAGATGATGGAATTGCAGTCCGAGCCTCCGTTCGACTTGCAGCATGTCGTACGGAGTGCGCATATGTGCGTGGTGCCCAAGCCCGGCGGACGCGTGCTCGTCGGCACCACGATGGAGGAAATGGGCTTCGATGCGCGCGTTACGGCGGGCGGGTTGTATACCATCCTGGAGGAGGCACGGAAGATCGTGCCGGGGATCGACGATCTGCCAGTGCGCGATGTATGGGCGGGGCTTCGTCCGGCGAGCCGCGATCATTTGCCCATTCTGGGCCCTTCCTCTGCGCCCGGCGTAGTGATGACGACAGGTTTTTACAGGCATGGCATGCTGCTTGCCCCGGTCGCTTCCGAAGAAGTGGCGCAGTACATTCTTACCGGAGAAACCTCTGCATGGATCGCCCCGTTTTTACCGGGACGTTTCGAGACGGTATCTGCGTGACGACCGGGTCCGTTATGCGGACCCGGCGCACCGGCATGCGCCGCTATAAGAAATACAGCGCACCGGCATGCGCCGCTATAGAAATACAGCGCCGGATGCGCCGCCACACGAATACGCCGCACAAACAGGCGGGTGGACCATGTCTTCCGAATCCCTCATCGATGTGTTGATCAACGGGGAAACGCATTCCGTGCCGGAACAGGCGACGGTGTCCGTACTGGTGCGGGAGATGGGATTCGACCCGACCGATGCGAAGGGCATGGCCGTGGCGGTCAACGACACAGTGGCCCCGAAAGGAACATGGGACAACCATGCCATCCGGTCCGGCGACCGGATCGAGGTGATTGCTGCACAACAGGGAGGGTAGGCATGACGGCGAACGGACACCCGGATGTACTTCAAATCGGCGACATTGCGTTGTCCTCCCGGCTGATCATGGGC
>JANQSQ010000087.1 GCA_028283985.1 Rhodothermales bacterium
TGGAGCCGGTCGTACAGATCTCGCTGGACGTCACGTCGATTCCGGAAGCGGTCGAGATGGCGGAGATGGCCGTACGGGCCGGCGTCGACTGGATCGAAGCAGGTACCCCGCTCGTCATTGCCGAAGGGATGCACGGCGTGCGCGCCTTGCGGGAGCGGTTTCCGGACACACCCCTCGTGGTGGACCTGAAAACCATGGACGGGGGCGGACTCGAAGTGGAGATCATGGCCCGCGCCGGCGCGACCCATGTGGTGGTGATGGGACAGGCCGAGCCGGAAACGGTGGAGTTGGCGGTGCGGGCCGGCAGGAAACTGGGCGTGGAAGTGATGGGAGATAACCTCGGGATGCCTGACCCGGTGGCAGGCGCCCGGTTGCTTGAGGAGATGGGCTGCGATTACGTCATTCATCATATCGGCTATGACTACCGGACGCTGCGGCAGGAGCGGGGGCAGCCTTTCGAAACGCCCCTTCACCGGTTGCGTGAAGTAGTGGCCGCCGTGGATATTCCGGTGCAGGCCGTGGGCGGATTGGATATCGAACAGGCCGTGCAGGCGCCGGCCTGGGGTGCGCCCATCGTGGTCATAGGCGCTCCGCTTGCCGTGGATGCGCATGCATTCCGGGCTGCGTCCGGGGATGTGGAAGGCATTCTCCGGGAGATCTGCGCGCGGGTGCATGCTTTCGGGAAAGAAACGACCGGTTCATGAAGCATATTCCTCGCACGATGCAGGCCGTGGTGAACTATGCGGCGGCGCCGAAGAGCGTCGAGCTTCGCGAAATCCCCGTGCCGGAGATCGGTCCCGAGGATGTGCTTGTCGAGGTTCGGGCGGTCGGCGTATGCGGCAGCGACGTACATCAATGGGCAGGCGCGCACAGTTGGCCGGTCAACTACCCCTGCGTGCCTGGGCATGAATTCAGCGGGATCGTGGCGCGGGCCGGAAAAGCCGTGCGGACATTCAGGGAAGGGAATCGGATCACGAGCGAAACCGCCGCCGTCATCGATCCGGATTCTCCGCTGGTGCGGCAGGGGCGGTACCATCTGGACCCCTCGCGCCTTGGTTTCGGGTACGGCGTGGACGGCGCCATGGCCGAATATGTGCGCGTACCGGAGCGCTGTCTGCATCGCATCCCGGACGAACTGACCTTCGAGCAGGCGGCGCTTACGGAGCCGTGCTGCGTGGCGTATCATGCCGTCTGCGTGCAGACGCGGCTTCGACCGGGAGATCATGTGCTGGTGCTTGGCCCGGGTCCCATCGGTTTGCTGTGCGGAGTCATGGCGCGGCTTGCGGGTGCGGGGATCGTACAGGTGGCCGGTTTGGCGTCGGATGCGCATCGCCTTGCCGTGGCGGAGCGGCTGGGTCTCGTTCCTGTCCCGGCGGAGGATGCAGTCGAAATGGGACAGGCGCTCGGGGACGGTCTTGGCGTCGATGTGGTGGTGGACGCCGCAGGCGTTTCCGAAGCGCTCCGGACCGCGCTGGACGCCGTGCGCCCGGGTGGCTGGATCACCAAAGTCGGTTGGGGTAAAGAGCCGTTCGGCGGCAGCCTCGATCCTCTGGTCCGGAAAGCCGTTACGTTACAGGGCAGTTTTTCACACTACTGGGAAATCTGGGAGCGCGTGCTGCATCTGCTTGCAAGCGGCCGCCTGGATACGGCGCCTCTTGTGGATCGTATTGCGCCTATGAAGGAATGGGAAGAGGTCTTCGAGCGTATGCACGAACGGACGTATGTAAAGGCGATCCTGATTCCCTGATTGCGTAAGGGCCTGTTAATACTATGCAGCGGCGCTCTGCGGGGCCTGGCGGGAAAACAGGCCCCGCCCTTCGGGTTCCGCCGGTCACGGCGT
>JANQSQ010000092.1 GCA_028283985.1 Rhodothermales bacterium
CCAGTGCTTCCGCCAATGCATTCCGGGTTGCCTGTCGATCCGCAGCGCCCGGTTCTCCCAGCGGGACGCGCAATGCGGCGCTGATCTGGATTTTACTGAGCCGGACCCCTGCTTGCGCGAAAGCAGACAAGGCCTCCCGGGGCGATTCGAATTCCACCGCAAAATGGCACGTGTCGTAGCACAGGCGGATATGCTCGCGCAGGATATCTTCCGCCTGGGTCGATGTCAGACCCTGTTCCCGGGTCAGGCGGCGTGCGCCGTGCGTCCAGAGCCATTCTTCGAAGAAGGACACGGTTTCGGCGGTGTTTTCGATCAGACAATCCGGTTCCGGCTCGATGCCGATGTGGATGAGTTGTCCGGTGCGTTCGCGTTGTTCGAAAAGCCGGAAGGCGATTTCTGCGAGCTGTCCGCTTCCCGCGCGCAGGGCGTCGTCCCGGGCGTCCCGGTTTTCCAGCCACGGTTTATAGGAGATGGGGGACGTCGAAATACTGCCCTCGACGCCGTCAGGCAGCAGCCGCGCGAGGATCTCCGCGAGGCGTTCCGTATAGATCCGCCGTTCGGCGGTACGCCAGTCCGGTTTGTACACCTCGTCCTTGACGCGCTGCCGGTGGAAATTTCCGTACGGGAAACCGTTGATCGTGAAGGCGTACAGTCCGTGCTGTTCCAGCAGGCTGCGGAAACGGTCCAGGTTGGCTTCGTTTCCGGTCAGCTCCTCCGCCGCGCGGTTGGAGAGCCGCAGGCCGATTCCCATGGATGCATCGGGCGCTGTGCGCTTCTTGACAGCGGTCGCATACGCACGGATGTTTTCCTCCACCTCAGCGAGCGTTTCTCCGGGGTGGATGTTGGCGCAGTAGGTCAGTTCCAGGCCATCGCCTTGCCGAATGCGCATGGATCGTCAGGGGGTATTTGCGACGATGTGTTCGGCGACGTTCCGAACCGGGCCGCCGGTTTGTCTCGTGCGGAGGAGGGCCATTGCCTGGCGGTACACGGACAGATCGACCTCATGCACCTCTATCCCCCTGCCGATGCCTGCCAGCAACATAATGGTCAACACGCCGCCGAGGTGTTCCCGGAAGGCTTCCAGCCCCCGGAAAACGGATCCCGGATGCTCCGGATCGTCGCTGTGCGCGTCGAGTTCAGGCGCGTACAGACTGAACCCCATGGCGTCGAGGAGGTCGAGCACCCTGTCCCGGTCGCTTGCCTGCAGGAGCCCGCACAGGTGCGAATACGTGACGTCGAGCGCAATGCCGATCGCCACCGCTTCTCCGTGCCGCAGGGCATAGTCCGTGAGTTGTTCCAGTTGGTGCGCGGACCAGTGGCCGAAGTCGAGGGGACGGGAGGTACCCGTTTCAAAAGGATCCCCGGAGGTGGCGATATGATCGAGGTGGAGCGCGGCGCACCGGTGGATGAGTCGGGCCATTGCGTGCGCATCCCGCCGGGGCGGCGCAAGGCGTTCCGCATTCGCCTCGAGCTCGTCGAAGAAAGCGGCGTCCTTGATGAGCGCCACTTTGATCGCTTCGGCGATACCGCTCCGCCAGTCGCGGTCGGATAACGAGGGCAGGAACGAAAGGTCGTTCACCACGGCGTACGGTGGCGCAAACGCGCCGAGAAAGTTCTTCACGCCCCGTGCGTTTACGCTGTTTTTTACCCCTACGCCCGAATCGTTCTGGCCGAGCACCGTCGTAGGCATCCGAATAAGACGGATGCCCCGGTGTGCAGTGGCGGCGGCGTATCCTGCGAGGTCCAGCACGGACCCGCCGCCGATCGCCAGGATGTAGGAGTGCCGGCATAGCCCGGCCTGTTGTATGGCGGCATGCAGATCGTTGACCAGCGCCGGATCGTTTTTGGCTGGCTCTCCTGCGGGTACAAGTACGGCGGGGCGC
The DNA here is from genome assembly GCA_028283985.1 of Rhodothermales bacterium. Lineage (GTDB taxonomy): Bacteria > Bacteroidota > Rhodothermia > Rhodothermales > VXPQ01 > VXPQ01. The sequence continues at coordinate 1,884 of JANQSQ010000092.1, forward strand.
GGATTTAACGAAGGGATCCGCTGTGAAAAGTAGGCGGCCACGCGCCGGGGGAGGTCCGGGTAGTGGGGCAGCAATCCCTCGTCGATCACGGTCAGCATCCTGCGATAGGCGGGGTCCTCTTCCGCTTGGACGATGCGGCCCAGCAGGTCGTTTTCCGGGTTGAACGCGTCCGTGACGAAATGTACGTCGTATCGGAAGGCGACGTGAATATCCTGCCGGATCGTTTGCATCGGCAAGGGTTTTCCTGCTATGAATGACTGTACAAAAGGCGTACCGGTCCGATTTCCCCGGCTTTTGCGGTATGATACCCGCCTGCTGCCGAAAAGATCGAGCGACAACGGCGGGGTGTTGCCTCGTGTTTCGCCGGATAGGCCATGGGACTGCGCAAGGAGCGGGCGAACATGTCCGCGTTTTTATTCTACGTAAAAATTGGGACGATTGTGTGCATACCCGACAGTGCAATACATAATCTCCGCAAATTTTGCGGCTATTATTTGCATTTGCGGAGCGTACAACGTATAATAATCGCATATTATGCGTAGAATACACCTCCATGAGCATCCTGATTGGCCTCGTTTCCACTGGAATCATGAGGCCCTGGCCAACCTGCTGGCTACCGTACGGTATCGTCAGGGGCGTCTTTTTGGCCGCATGGAGGCGCTGGGTTTCGATCTTCGACAGGAAGCGATGCTCCGGACGCTTACCGAGGATGTTCTTAAGACCAGCGACATCGAAGGGGAGACGTTGGACCCGGAGCAGGTTCGCTTCTCGCTTGCCCGGCATCTCGGGATAGATATCGGCGGTCCAGGTCATATGGATTGTCATGTGGATCGTAACGTGGAAGGGATCGTTCGGGTGATGTTCGACGCCACGAGTTGTTATCATTTGCCCCTGACGGCCGAGCGGCTATGGGACTGGCGCGCCTTGTTGTTCCCTGACGGCGACAGGGGTTCGGGGCGGATTGCTACGGGGTCCTGGCGTGACGATCGCACCGGCCCCATGCAGGTGGTTTCCGGGCCTGTCGGTCGTGAGCGAGTGCATTTCGAGGCGCCGCCTGCCGAGCGGCTCGACCGGGAAATGGAACGTTTTCTCGAGTGGTTCAACGAGTCCGGCGAAATGGATGGGGTGCTCAGGGCCGGACTGGCCCACCTCTGGTTTGTCACCATCCATCCTTTCGACGACGGCAACGGGCGGATCGCCCGGGCCATTGCCGACATGGCGCTGGCCCGTTCCGAACAAAGCCCGCAACGCTTCTGCAGCATGTCGTCGCAAATCCGGAAGGAGCGCACAGACTATTACAAAATACTGGAAGCGACCCAGCAAGGCTCGATGGACGTTTCCGTATGGATGTACTGGTTTCTGAATTGCCTGAAACGGGCCATTGACGGCGCTGAAACAACCCTTGACGCGGTGCTGGACAAGGACCGGTTTTGGCAGCGCGTTGCCGGGTTTCCTCTCAATGAACGCCAGCGCGATATGCTCACCCGCCTTCTCGACGGGTTCGAGGGCAAACTCACCACCTCGAAATGGGCGAAGCTTGCGAAATGCTCCCACGACACGGCGCTGCGGGATATCAGGGAGCTCATCGAAGGCGGCATCCTCCTTCGCAACCCGGGAGGAGGACGCAGCACCAGCTACAAGCTCGCAGATTTCGAGTCTCCGGGCGATGCCGAGGACGATATGGAGGCGGGCGACCCGGCGGCGCAGGACCTGGCAGGAAAATAGGCCCCGCAGAGCGCCGCTGCATAGTGTCAACAGGCCCTACTCGATAATCAATCC
>JANQSQ010000093.1 GCA_028283985.1 Rhodothermales bacterium
GCTCGCGGCGCCTGGCCTGGCAGGAAAACAGGTCCCGCAGAGCGCCGATGCATAGTGTTAACAGGCCCTAATTCTCCGGAGATTTTCCATACCGATCGGAACCGCCTTTGGAGCGTTCCGAATACGCCCCCTGGCGCCCATGATTCATTGAAGAAGAATCTTTGCGGCCACGATGCATCCGCGAAGAATCTTTGTGCCCACGATCCATCCAGGAAGAATCCTTACGGGCACGATGCATCGAGGAAGAATCCCTGCGCCTACGGTCTCCCCTGTAATGTCGCTTCCGCTCCATGCGCTCATTCAACGCATTGATCTGCTCCTCCGTAAGGAGGCTATCCAGCGAAGCGCGAAACGATTCCATGATCTCCTCCACCGTCTCCCGGCTCTCCGCATGATGCATATTCAACCTCTCAGCCGTTTCCTCCAGCACATCCCGAATGGCCTCGCGCTGGACATCGTCCGTCGGTTCGATCATCTTGTCCATAAACCGCACAAAACCTGCCTGGGAACGCAAGGATGTGAGGCGCTCAATACGGTTTTCCACCATCAGCGTATGGACAAATACGCCGAGCAACATGCCGATAAGCAGCGTACCCAGCAGCAATAAGGTCGATTTCGTACGAGCGGTCATGACTTTCCAGTAGCATCCGGAATCAGGAGTGGTTTTGATCAGAATATCCGTTACATGATCGGATAGGACAAGGCATCTATCAACGAAACGGAAGGTAATCCGAACACGGCTTCCACAAAAGACGAAGCGGCGCCCAGCGACTGGTATGTAATTGCATTGTAGACACCGAACGCAACTGCCGCAACGAGACTCGCTGTCGCTGCTCGCAGAAATACCCATTGCAACCCGTGGTAGAGCGACTCACCGGGTTCCTGCTCAACGCCTTGCAAACGCCGCATCACCCGTTCGTTGAAATACGGCGCAAAGGATTCCGCCCGGATCGTCCGGAGCGCGCCGTGCAACGCACGAAGCGTATCAAAGGCTTTCTGCAGGGAAGTCTCCTCTGCAAAGCGCTCGTCCATGGTGCGGCGATCCGCAGCGGACAAATCTCCTTCGATGTATCGCAACAATTTTTCGTTATCCGTGCGCATTACGCCCCTCTGTGTTTATGGATCTTCCCGAAGCAACGGGCCAAGCAGCCCCTTGAGCCGGTCCAATGCCCGCGACAACCGGGACATGACCGTGCCTTCCGGAACATTCAGCATGGCCGCCGTTTCCCGGGTCGAATACCCTTCGAGCATACGCAGCACCACAACAGCGCGCTGTTCAGGATTTATTTGTCCCAGGGCAGCATGCACAAGGCGCTTGCGCTCCCGTGCATCGATCGCATCGCCCTCTTTCACAACCGGTTCCAGCAATTCCAATGCCTCCTGATCGGGCCGAACGAACCGTTCTCTCCACCGCTTACGCTGTTTCAACGCCTTGAGCGCCTGATTAATCGCGATCCGCACAATGTACGTACCGAGGGCGGCATCTCCCCGATACTTGTGGAGATAGGTATGGAGACGAATGAACGTCTCCTGCCCCACATCGTCTGCCTCAGGGCATCTTCCCATCATGCCGATCACCGTCGCAGCCACTTGTCCCTCATATCGGTGTATGATCTGCTCGAATGCGAGCGCGTCTCCAGCCCGGGCACGCGCTACTAATTCCTGGTCCGTAGGCCCCGCCGCATGCGGCATAACGTATTCGTGCGGTTCGTCCCGAACAGTCCTTATTGCCGTGCTCACGCGTAGCCGACGCACAAGACGCATAAACGGTGCGCACTTGTTTGACTCCTACAGGCAAGCATTCATTCCATCTACCCGGTGCAGATTTTTCGACACTCCTTTAAAAATGCCCTCACAGCATTCCGGAAAAGCCGGCGCACAAACCAAATATCGTCAGGATGTCGAATTTTCCAGAGAGGCACGTACCACCTCTACCGTCGAGGAAAGTGCCTCGTCCAGTTTCTCCGGACGGCGCCCCCCTGCGGTAGCCAATTCAGGGCGTCCCCCACCTCCGCCGCCCACGATGCGGGCAAGCCGCCCTACCAGGTCGCCTGCCTTCAAGACCCCCGGCCGGATGATATCGTCGGATACCACCGCGGCAAGGTATACCTTGTCCCCCTCAGAATCCGGAGCGCCCAGCACCGCCACAGAAGATTCGCCCATGCGCTCACGCATTGTTTCCGCCAGGCTGCGCAACATATCCATCGACACCGGTTCCACCCGGCCTGTTATTACACGAATCCCCTCGACCTCACGCCCCTTCTCAAGAAAATCCTCCAATTGTCCGGCCAGCGCCTGCTCCCGGTGCCTCTCCACTTCGCGCCGGAGGCGTTTGTTCTCCGCCACCAGTCGGGCAATTTCCTCCGAGGCCGGACGTTGTACAGACCCGATTTGCTCCCGGACGCCCACCAACTCTTTCCGTTCCTGTTCGATTACACCCAGCGCCTGCTCGCCAACCACAGCCTCCAGACG
>JANQSQ010000110.1 GCA_028283985.1 Rhodothermales bacterium
AAGGAGTCGAAGTTCCTTGCGCAATCGCGCAGGGGACGATCGCCAAGCCACCTTAATGGCCACCCCTCATTACCGAGGACCTTCACGTTCCGATAGACAGCCCGCGTGCTCCTCGTCGCCGCATACCGCGCACGCGCCAGCCTGGCAGACGCGCGCACTCAGCACGAGGGCGCCTGCGAGGATCAGGCTGCCGGCAGCTGACGTCACGGTCTCGGGCAGCGGCTCGAGCCAGCCGGCGAGGGAAGCTGTCCAGAGCACAGCTCCAGCGCTGAAAGTGAGGATCACGGCCGCGTTCTTGCGGGCCGGGCCCAGGACAAGCATTACCGCGCCGACAAGGACGGTCCCGACCCACACGGCTCGCTCGACGCCTTCGGAGAGCGCGAGCGCCGGCGCCGCCGCGACCAGAACCGGCGTGAGTGCGCAGTGCAGACCGCACCAGGCTGCGGCGCACGCCGCCAGTCGCGATCCGGAAGCCAGATACGTGCTCCGCGGAACGGTTGCAAGAGAATTCTTCACGGTGTCGCGTCGGAATAGGAGCGGGGAGAGCATGAGGAGGAGATCAAGCCACAAAGATAATGAATCTTCATGTTCGCGTCACACAGTCGCAAGAAGGTTTTTCAGAACCGGCAGACCCCCACCCCAAAAATTCAATTACCCTATTGAGTAAAATCACTCAATGAAGTAATTGACCGAGCGCAGGCGCCGCGCACACTATTTCGCGCTGCTACGAGTGATGAGCTTCCTCAGGGATAATCCTGAATCCAAGCGCTGCGGCATTCTGCCGTATCCGCTCATCAAAAGAAAGCATACATACATCCGGCGCGAGATTCCGCACAAACACTGCCGTCGAGAGATGTATCGCGTCCAGAGAACGAATGGGTTCGTGAGGAAACCGGCGGCGTGAGGCCTCCACGATTTCAGCATCCATAGCGCATAGCGTCCAGTGTGCGGATGCGGTCTCGACAATAGTCCGCGCTTCGATAGCAATCGACTCGTCCAACTGGCCCATAACGGCGGCACGGTGTAAAACGCGATCGCACTCGATCAACGTCAAGTCGGAAGTGAAAACCCGGTCCGCTTCGGCCAACGCCTGATAGGCCCGATGACCGTTATCCTGGCCAAGCAATCACGACAATACGGCGCTTGTCTCCGCGTACAGATTCACGAATCGCCCCGAGTCTCGCTTAACAACTTCTGAATCTCGTTCCCGGTGAGGAGAGGTAGCCTTCGAGCATATATTTCAGGGCGGTTGGGCGCCCCGAGACGTACCTTTCCTTCCTGAGCGCGACGACGCAACCCCTTACGGGCCTCGTCTTCCGTGATTTGAGACGGCGGACGAATCTCTGCCGCAATCCGGCCGCGATAAGTGACATATACCTCCCCGCCTTCGCGAACCATGCGAATGCACTCGCTCAAACGATCCTTAAGTTCTCTGACGCCAACGGTAAGCATAGCAGAAATGTAGCCTCATGAGGCCACATATACAACACCCAACGAAAATTGTTGCCGGCGCAGCGCTAAAAAGGCATCCGCGGGCTCCGTTGAAACTCCACGCCGGGCCTCTCTGGCCGCACGACAAGGAACCATGCAAAAAGTTACAATTTTTCCCATTCTCATCAGGAGCGGGAACGTTTTCAAACCGTATATTACTTGCATGCAGTGAACGAGAAGACGCCGTTATCGACCCTGACGATAAAGCATGAAATCATGTACTCTCAAAAACACAATTACCCCATTGAGTAAAATCACTCAACAGGGTAATTGGCTTATCTCAGGCACAATATGCACACCCATCCGCGCTGCTACGATCAAAGAGCTTCCTCGGGGATAATCCTGAATCCAGGCACTACGACACATTATGGCAATCCCTCTATGAGTTGCGTTTGAACCGTTCTGGCGGCAGCATCGATATCCCACTCATAGCCGTCGGCGAGTAACGGGCTGATATCGGCAAGAAATTGCGGATCCTGCATCTTCGCTTCAAGATTCTGCTCGAACTGCGCACGCGATACGGCATGACCGCCGTGCTGCATATATCCGAAAAAAGCCGCAATGATTCTGTCCGGGTTGGTATCGGGTTCTTTCAATGCAAGGGCCAGATCGAAAAGATCTCGTCCTTTCTTGCGCTGATAAAGCGCGCGCAGCTTCGTACCCAATAGTTCATCCAGTTCATAGGTGCATATTTCACAGGCGCCCTCGAACCAGGGCGAGGATACCCTGAAGGGTTTCTGCACGAAGCCGAACGCCGTAAAGTGTTCACGCGAGTTTATTTCGATCTTGGGACGTAAATCCAATGGCGGCGTATCTTCGGATGCGAAGCGATACACGAATGTCACGCTGGCCTCAGTTTGTTTCCACCGAAGTGGTTCCAACCAGGAACCGAGCGTTTCGCGCAGACCATCCATCATGGGACCAGCCGGTTCGGCATTGATCTGCACCAGGTCAATGTCTTCGGAATATCTGGCGGGCGGCTTGATGTACAGTTTGTAGAGAGCCGTACCGCCACGGAACGCCAGCGATTTCCTGAGCAGCGGGTGGGAGAAAATCTGGACGAGCGCCCGACTTATCACCAGATCCTGTTCGACTTGAAAATCCTGTATCCACGGCGCCTGGGCCCGCCACGCAGTAATGTAGTCACGCGGAATCATAGTTCTGCCTCCACGTCGGCATTGACGATGAGTTTCCACTCGGGAGCACGGTACGAATCTTTCCGGGAAGATTCGGCAAGAAGTGGAACTGCTTGCCGGGCAGAATGCGCAACATAGTCTTTTAACGCAGTGGCGGCTCCGGCGGCGTCCACCCGTTCAAGAAGGTAGCCCAGCCTTTGCGCCCAGGTAACAGGAGCGGTTTTTGCCGCCGCGACCAACTTCCGTGAATCGATCCGCTCCGCAAGTTCATTCAGTATCGTCGCTACCTGATCAAGTCCGCCTGCACGACGGTGATAGCCAACCAGATCGACAGCCGTTGCTTCGGGAGTGGAAACAAGAATTGTGCCGCGTGGCGTGTTGAAACGCTGCACCGGTACTTCGCCCAGGCGCTTGCGGGTAATGAACGCCACGCGCACATGACCACAGTGGACAGGACGCCGCGCCGTATCCAGAAATACCTGAAACTCTTGCGGGCGGTGATGAGCCGCACCGTGATATTGCGCAGCCGTAAGCAATCCTGCGTAGTAAGATAGATTCAGGCGGCCCATCAGTTCCGGAATGAACTGATCTGCCGGCAGGCAGCCAAGAGAGCGATATTCCGGAGGAACGATGACATAGAACCCTCGCGCCGGCGTCGCAACGAGATGTTGCCGCGCGAGACGATTCAACGCCAGTTTGGCTGCGTCAGCGGAAACGCCGAGCGCCTCGCGGGCTTCGCCGGAAGAAAAGTGATAACGTCCGGCAGCAGCAAGGTCGGCGATATAGTCCCTGGCGCGTATGCGTTTCTGATTCTTTTTCATATGCATAAAGTATCGAATTTTGATATTTTATGCAATTAAAATGTAAAACCCCGTCATTAAATTAATGGTCTCGCCCCCCCCTACACCGCCACCACCGTCTCCGTATCTCCAGCTTTGAGGGGCCATTGCGAAGAAATCCCCAATTCCGCCACGCAGCGATTATCCGTATATTCTCGCACGCGCCGGAATAGGCCGACAATCGCTTCGCGACTTGCTCCACAGAAAAACACACCTGAACCAGAGAAGTAAGAGGCCGTAATAAAGCTCCTGTTTCATTACGCCAAGCCAATGCACACTGCCCCATGGCAAGAATAGAAGGCTTTCAAGTAAAAAATTTCAAGTCGCTCAAAGATGTCAAACTGGGGCGTCTACGGGATCGTGGAGAGGAGCAACCGCTCACTCCCGTGACAGCGGTAATCGGCAAAAACGGCGTGGGAAAAAGCGCCCTGTTCGATGCATTCGGATTTCTTGCGGATGCGCTAAAGTCCGGTGTAGAGGAGGCCTGCGACGCACGGGGGCGCGGCGGGTTCGAAAAGATTCGAACACAAGGACAGGCAGGCCCCATCGAGTTCGAAGTGTTTTACAGAGAACATGAAAATGAACCATCGATTATGTATAAAATCACTATCGATGTGGACGAAAAAGAACGTCCTTATGTGTTGAGTGAGTATATGTATGAGATTTTAAAAAATGGACGCGGTATCGTGTCTTTTCTGCTTCTGGATAACGGACGTGGAAGTTTGCGAAAGAAAAAAAAGGGAGGACCAGAATATGACTTTGGAGTAATTCATTTGGATCTGGAAGATCAGCGCAAACTTGGCATTGCCACGTTGGGCAACTTGAATGAAGATATGCGAGTTTCCGCTTTCCAACGCTTTCTTGAGGGTTGGCATTTAAGTTACTTCTCCCCGGAAGCGGTTCGCGGAGACTTGCCAATGGCTGGCCCTCAAAAGCATCTTAACACCCGTGGAGACAATCTGGGAAACGTCGTGCAATTCATGGAGCGCGAACATCCAGAGCGTTTCCAGGCCATCCTGAACAATATCGCCGGAAAGATTCCGGGCATAGACCGGATCGACACAAAAAAAGCCCCGGACGGTCGTTTGCTACTCCAATTCAATGACGAAGGCTTTGATGATCCCTTCTATGCCCAGCAAATGTCCGACGGAACGCTGAAGGTGTTCGCCTACCTGCTGTTGCTCGAAGATCCGTCCCCTCCTCCATTCCTCTGTATCGAGGAGCCGGAAAACGGGTTGTATCACAAGCTGCTTGAATCCCTTGCCAGAGAATTTCGCGAACATAGCCAGCGACAAGACGGCTCACAGATTTTTATCACAACGCACCAGCCGTATCTGGTCGATGCTCTTGAGCCGAATGAAGTATGGATTCTGGAAAAGGGCGCCGACGGCTTTTCGACGATCCGTCGAGCAAGCGATGACCCGCTCGTGAACAATATGGTTGCGGAGGGACTGCCGCTGGGCGGCCTCTGGTACAGCGACTATCTCGACCCGAGGTGATCGAATGCACTTTGAAGTACTTGTCGAGGGGGCATCTGACAAAAAAGCGTTACAAATCCTGATCCCGAAAATCATCGGCGATCAGGACACCTGCGATATCCGCTCCTACAGAGGAAGGGGCGATATCCCCAGGAATCTGACAGACCCTGTTGCCGCAAGAAATAAACTGCTTCTAAACAATTTACCCGGAAGGCTCAGAGCTTACGGAAAGACATATGCCGGCTATCCTGCCAATTATCGGGCGGCTGTGATTGTGGTCTGCGATCTGGATGACAAGTGCCTGAAAAAATTCCGCCGGGAACTGCTTGATGTTCTGGATTCGTGCAATCCCAAACCGGCAACCCGGTTCTGTATCGCCATAGAAGAAGGCGAGGCATGGCTGCTCGGCGATATTCCCGCAATCAAGGCGGCGTATCCGAGAGCCAAAGATCACCTACTCAATCGCTACAAAAACGACTCGATCTGCGGAACCTGGGAACTGTTGGCTGACGCTGTATTCGCCGGAGGGTCCGCGGAACTTAGAGAAATAGGGTGGCAAGCCGTAGGAAGAGAAAAGTATAAATGGGCAGAAAAAATCGCCCCCCACATGGACGTAGACGCCAATAAATCGCCAAGTTTTTGTTATTTCCGGGATAAGATGCAGGGCTTGATCAGAATGTCGGAATCGGAACAAGGTCAGGCATAGTACTGATCCCGGCGCTCCGGGCTTTACGAATTGGATTGAACAGGCGCCTTCGTACGGGCGGGCCGGAATACTCAATCAGGCGTATTCGTATACCGGCGTCTTGATCAGGCGGGCGGGAAGGCGCTTGCTTCGAACGATTTCCTGCAAGCGCTCAACAATTTCGGGCGAAAACATCCGTTCTCCTGTTTCGACATTAAGCCGAGCGGGAACATTCCGCACAAGAATCGATCTTCCTGCGATCTCGATATGGTAGGTGACCTTTGTCTCGACAAACGTCTCGTTCCAACCGGTGCTGTCACACATTGGCCTTTCTCCTGTGTTTGAAGCCCAGCCAGATTGACGGGGATGGTTCGTAGAGCGTAATGATTTTTACGATCTCCCTTGACGCATGACTGCAATGAATGTGCAGCAGGCGTCCAGAGTTGGTGAACCCCAGAATAAGACAACTCGGACCATACTTGGCGTCCGGATAATCTTCGATAAGTTCAGGGGCTTGCATTGCTTCGCGAAGCTCTTGTACAGTAATCCATCGCCTGATGCTCTGGTCCGTCGCGTGTTGAGAAAACTCGAACTCGCCTATTAGCATCTTGGCCCGAATGGCCTCAAGGATGTTTACCTGGCCTTCATTCATTTCAATGCCTGTAGACCGAAAACGCCCCTGAGACTACGCTGTTCCGGTTTAATATTGGGATACTCTGATACAAAATCCTGCCGAAACAACCCCCTACACCGCCACCTCCGTCTCCGTGTCCCCTGCCTCGAGGGCGTTCATGTAGGCCAGAATCAGATCGCGGGTGCGGTAGCGACCGAATGCCTTCTCGTCTTCGCGGCGGACGATGGGAAAAGTACTTAGCACGTACTCCGCATCTTCCCGGTCCAGGCCGTACAGGTGGAAGTACAGCGCGTCGAGCCGGGCCCGCAAGTGGCGGCGTTCTTCCTCGTTCCAGACGAAGGGCGGCCCGTCGTATCCGAGATCGCGGGCAAACAGCGCCATGTCGTGAGCGGTGTAGGTGAGGCGGAGTACGTGGTCTCGGACGAGATCGCGTGCGGTTTTGTCGCCGAACGGGTGGTCGTAGTCGGCGGAAGCAATGACGGGGAGTTGCTCGACCGTGTACCAAGTGAGATGAGTACTCTGAACCTTCTGGCGCGTGACGTAATCGAAACCAAAGGTGTTGAAGTTGGCAGTGAGACACGCTGCGTCGAAAGCATCGAATCCATCAGTATGTGGAATAAGAATAGGTAATGTGTGTCCACAACCCACTTGTCCAACGACAGCGGCGATCATAGTACGGACATTGGTTGATGCCGTGATGTCTTTGAAAGCCAAAAAGTAATCCATGCTTTGCATAATACCACTCTCTCGCTGGCTGACCCAATATCGAGGACGAGGTAAAAAAGTCGGATCACGGTATTCTTCTTGCAAAGTCCTGTCCGGCTGTCCCGGTCGAAACAAATTACCGGAGCGACTGATGATGCTCGCTGCCCGATGATCGAAAGCTTGCACCATCTTTCCTTCGTACAACGGCAGATACAACTCCCCTCCCCGCTTCCAACGATTACCCTCTACAGGATAAAAACCTTCGGCTTCGAGTTGCTCGGTAGTATGGAAAAGGTGGGAATCGGACGTCATGTTGAAGAGTCCTTGCATGAACCTCACCGACCAAACACGGCGCTCCTTATCCCCTGAGCGATCCACCAGCACCGGATGCCGTTCGTAGATGCGGCGCGTGATATCGGCGTCCCGACGGGTGCGGAAAATAGGCGCCGTGCCCGTATTCGGATTCACGCGGGCGAAGTCATCCGGCGTCAGAGGAAAACAGCGCTCCTTGTCGCGGATGTCCTGCATGTCATGCAAGAAAAAGGCGCATTCGGTCCGCTCGAATTGCCGCTCTTCTCCGCCCAGAATGAGTGCGCAGAATTTAAATCGGGAATCCACATCCGGAAAAAAGGGCGGTAAATCAGTTCCGAGACGGCGATTCTCGAAATCGAACAGCCCGGACACCCTTCCTGTGGTGGAAAAGGATTGGAAAAAGCGGGCCGCTGTCTTGTCGGCATAAATGCCCGAAGGCGTCAACAAACCCACAAAACCATCCGGCTTGACAAGGCTCAGGGCCCGTTCCACGAACAGCGAATACAGATTTATCCGGCCGCCACTTAGAAGCGGATACTCACTCGACGATCGGATGAACTTGCGCATTGATGCGGCATGATCCCGCACCATTTCATACTCAAAGGAGAGCTTATCCCCTGCCTCTTTTGCTTTTTTAATAAGTGCCTTGCGCCTTGCCCCAGTCTCCGCGTGAGCGATCCCTTCGTCGCGAGATGCGAACCACTCCACTTCTGGCTGTTCAATATGGTCCCACGGTGGATTTCCGATGATCGCATCAAAGCCGCCCTCTGGACGGACATCCTGCCACCGTCGCCACACCCCCGGAAAAGCTGCTTCCCAATGCAGAAAGCCTTCCCGGTCGGCAAGGGTCCGGACTTCACGCCACCGCTCGCAAAAGATCGTCCAGTCCACATCGTCAGAATCGGGCGATCCGTCACCAAGGTGTTCCGGGCCGCGCGCCAGCAGTTCGTACACATGCTCCGACTGCTGGCCGAGCGTTTTGAGAAGCGGCGCCTCGAAGACACCCCGCGCTTTCTTCTTCATCCCCGCCGTCAACCAGCGCCAGCCGCAGAAAAAATCCAGTAGGCCCCTGAGATCGGCTGTCGTTTCCTCCACGGCGCTGAACAGTGACGCCGATTTACGCACTTCCGTTATGTCAGCGTCGGACATCTCCTCGATGCGCTGCATGCTGTCTGTGGCAGCCTCCGCCCCCGCTATAGCGGAACTGGCAAAAAGTCCCCCGCCCAGCCGGTATATATCCTGCACCGCGCCCTGCACCCGCAGGCCGATCAGCGAGTCGCCGCAGCGCAAGTGGTGATCCAGAAAGGACAGCGGCGCACCCACCGTGAAACTGTGCAACCAGAGCGACACCTTGGCCAGTTCGACCGTCAGGCGGTTCTTGTCCACCCCGTAGATGCAGCGCTTGAGCACCATCCGGCGGACAATGGCCTGATCAGTGAGTTGGGCCTTGTCCAAAACCCAATCCGATTCCTCGGCACGGCAAATGATTTCGCTACGAATCGCCTCTACACGCTCGACCAACGGCGACACGTACTCCCCATTGAGCCATTCGGGCACCGCGGGCACGTATTCGATCAATTCGGCGATGTAATCCGACAGAAAATCCACCGCCGTGACCAGAAAATGCCCGCTTCCCATGGCCGGGTCCAGTACTTTCAGATCAAGCACTGCTTCCGCTGGATCAACTTTGTGCAACTCGGCTTGCCGCTGCGCCTTTGGCCTGCGGTCATTCGCAAGTTCGGCGGCCTTTTCCTCGAAAGCGCTAAGCCGCTCCTCCGCAAGTGGCTTCAGGGTCCGCTCGACGATCAGATCAACCAACTCTTGCGGGGTGTAAAAACTGCCGCTGTCCTTGCGGGCGTAGCTATTGAGGCGCACAACGATATTCCCTTCGTCATCTCGAACCGGCTCCCGCTCCAGCAAGCGCTCCTCAATTGACCCAAGTTGCTGCACGGACATGTCGCGGTAATTCACGAAATGGCGTCCTCCCTGCGCATCCCTCGCATGGCTCAGATCGTGAACGATAGGAGCGATCTGAGCATCGGACAAGCGCACCGTGTCCAGCAGCGGAGCCGCTTCCGGCGCGAACAATCCTCCGTTGTAGGGGGGCAAACCAATAGAAGCATCCCCTTCGTCGATGATCCGGAAGAGATCGGTGAGGCGGTTCCAGTAGTTCGCGGCCCTTGCGGAAAACGTATCCTCGTCGGCCATTCTGCGCGCAATATCATCCCGCACCCGCTTGCGAAGGCCGTAATCGTCGTACCGCGCATCGTTCACGGGCAACAGGCCCCGGTCCTCGGCGTAGAGCACGAAGAGCAGGCGGTAGAGGAAGATCAGCGCCGCATCCCGGCTTTCGGCTAGATCCTTTCCGGATTCCCGGGCGATCGCATCGACAAGTTTCGGAAAGACACGCTCGAACACCACGCCCGAAAGATCCTGCGCAACCTGTTCCTCGTAGCGCTTGCCCTCGGCCAGCGCCCGTTCGAGGAACGTGGTCGCGGC
>JANQSQ010000130.1 GCA_028283985.1 Rhodothermales bacterium
CCTTTCCATCGTTGAAAGCCTTACCGACGCAGGCGTCGAGCAGAAACAGGCCAAAGCGCACGCCCAGGCGATTGCGAACGCCGTAAGCGAGCAACGCAAGGATATCGTCATGCATTCAGACCTTGCCGATCTGAAAGCAGGTATCGCTGCGAACAAGGCAGGGATCGATGCTCTGAAATGGATGGCAGGCGTAAACATGGCGATTACGCTTGCTCTGTTCGCTGTCGTTCTCGCCGGGTAGCCGGGGGACTACGATGTTTGCCGGGAGCTGCACGGCGTAGACGTCCGGTTAATGGATACCAGAGGCGGTTCGGGGTGATGGGGCAGGTTTCGGCGGGATTTAAGGTGTAGTGTTGTGCCCTTGTTCAAGGAGTTGCCGCTGCCGGGGAAGGAATGGACGGAGAGGCGCTCGAAGATGGTTCCGCTTGCGGGGAATGGGGTGTCTACGCAACGGAGGGAAGACGATGGCTGTGAATAGAGATAAGCCGGATCGCTGGGGCTTTAGATGCGGAAGACCATAGCGACACTGGAAGCGCGACGCCTTGCGTTGCAGGAGAAACTCGACGCGGGCAAGAACCGGGTCGAACGCAACCGGATGGGGCAGTTCGCCACGCCCCCGGATCTTGCTCTTGAAATTCTCCGGTATGCGAAAGCGCATTTCGGAGAGACGGGAACGGTCCGGTTCCTTGATCCGGCAGTGGGTACCGGCTCGTTTTATTCGGCGCTGTTGAACGTTTTTCCCACAGCCCGGATCGAATCTTCCGTCGGCTATGAGATAGATCCGCACTACGGGATTCCGGCGGCGGAACTGTGGCGGGAGACCGGTCTGGACGTTCGCCTCGAGGATTTTACAAAGGCTATTCCTCCGAGTCGGACGGAGCGGTTTAACCTGTTGATTTGCAATCCGCCCTACGTGCGTCACCACCATATCGCTCCCGGTGAGAAACAATCTATTCAAGCCCGGACCCGGAATGCCTGCGGCATCGCCATCAATGGGCAGGCCGGCCTGTATTGCTATTTTCTTGGCTTGTCTCATGCGTGGATGGAAGACGGCGGACTGGCCGGCTGGCTTGTTCCGAGCGAATTCATGGACGTGAACTATGGGGCTTCCGTAAAACGTTATCTGCTCGACAAGGTGACCCTGCTGCATATTCACCGCTTCGACCCCAGTGAAGTGCAGTTTGGCGATGCGCTTGTTTCGTCCGCCATCGTTTGGCTCCGCAAGGAACAGCCCCCGCACAATCATGCT
>JANQSQ010000205.1 GCA_028283985.1 Rhodothermales bacterium
CCGTACCTCCTCCGGCGATGGGGGCAGCCCGGTCAGGACATAGGACAGGCGACGAATGAGCGCCTCCCTGGATGCAGGCGGAGCCGGCTTCAGTCCTGCACCCGAAAGCCGGGCTCCGATAAAACGGTCGATGGCGCCCGTGGCCGGCCAGCCGGCGGGGACATCCGGCACGTTGGATTTTCCGGGGGGGATGAATGACCAGTGCTCCTTGTATTCAGCGCCCTGCTTGATCCATCGCTTGAGTAGCGCGATCTCGCGAGGATCGAGCGTCTTTTTGGACTCCTTCGTGGGCATGCGTACCTCGGGATCTTCCGCAGTGATGCGCTGCACCAGCAGGCTTCGGCGGGTATTCCCGGGTACGATGGCGCGTCCACCGCCTTCCCCCCGGGCCAATGCATCTTCGCGGAGATCCAGTCGCAGATCCGCCTTCCGCGTGCTTGCGTCAGGGCCATGACACAAAAAGCAATTATTCGAAAGGATAGGCCGGATATGGTAGTTGAAATCCACCTCGTCGGGGAGATCCGCCCCAGCATCCGGCGTTGGGGAAGCAATCGGGAAAATCAGCGCCAACGCGCCGAGCACGCCGAGCCCGATCAGGACGCGGCCTCGTAAAAATCCGAGATGTGAGCCTGGAATATCCATGGTGTGACGTGGGTATGCCGCTGTATGTTTACAAGCTGGCCGTCTCTTCCACTTCAAACGTGATAGCCTGACCGGCCCCGACATGCCGGGGCTCTTCAAAGTCTATCTGTCCATAACCGTTCAGGATAAAGCGGTCCAATGTCAGGTCGCCGTTAAGCGCGCTTAGCGTCAGCGATTTCCGGTTGTTCCGGTTCGTTATAGTCGCGCTCCCGTATTGGTACCCGTTAGACCAGAAATATTTCCCTTCTTCCGGGTTAAGAGCCATGCTGTTGTCGACGGCGGAATAGCGAAATCCGGTATAGGCCAGTATGCCTGCCCAGGCAGCCATGGCCCGGGCATAGCGATGGCCGTATTCCCCTTCATTAAACGGGTTTCTTTTATGGCCGTCATAGCGATCCCGGATGGCCTGGAAGACCTTTAAGCCCGCATCCACCTGGCCTTCATAGATCATGTGGGCCGCCGTGCTGTATTCAAAGCCGGTCATGATCTCCGTGTAGTACGGAAAAGGAAAATCCAGCAGATCGCCGCGAGGATAGCTGGCCATGAGAAGCCCCGCCTCGTCGCCCAGTCCAAAACTGCGGAACGTGTTGAAATGCTCGTTGAAGTTATCGATCCAATTATACTTCATGATACTTCTCAGCGTGGTCTGCACGTTATCCGGATCCAGCAGATAGCCCAGGCCCGCGGTGTGCGCCAGGTATTGACCAACCAACTGGTCGACCAGGCACCCCTTGCCCAACTGGGCTACCTTGCTGGTGCCCTCCGGAATATGATGCTCATAGTACTCGCCATTAAAAATATTGGCGTCAATCCACGCGCGGCCCCGTTCATACAGGTCCCTGCATTCCTCGGCAAAGGCGATATCTCCCACATGCCTCGCCATTTCTTCCGAGGCTCTGAGCGCCCCCAGATACCAGGCCGCCATCTGCGGATTGGGGCCCTGGTAATTGATGTCCATAGTGTTGTGCTGGCTGCCCTCCATGACGCCATCCTTGTCCTGATCCCAGATGCCCGTCCAGGCAAAACTCATGGCCTTTTTGACGTTAGGCCACATCTCGACGAGTTTTTCATCATCTCCCGACAACTGCCACTCGCGATACATCTTGATCAGCGTGCCCATCTGGCCGTCGGCCGCCCAGTACTGGAAGCTTTTCGCGCGCATATCAAGCGGCAGGCCCACCCGATGGCTCATGCCGCCATCGTCGTTGGTGGCATGCATGAACTCCACCTCTCGAAACTTCGTGGCGAGGTCTCCGAAAAGAAAAGGAACCGTTGACTCGTAATTCCACACGTGAAAACAGGTGCCGAACCCCCACCCCGAACTTTTTGAAGCGCCTATTTTGGTTCCGTTGATACTGCCTGTGCCCTCGAATCCAAAGGGGAAGCCATCGGCTGTTCGAAAGACTGTTTGGCTGCGCAGATTGTTGAGGTTAAACAAACCGGCTTCCTTAAGCACTTCCGGCACATCGCTTTCCGTCAGGGTCCGCACAAAACGCACCGTCTCCCTTTCAAGCCCTTTCAACTCAGCCGCTGTCTGCTCCGCTACATCCCAGGCGTCCTGATATAGCGTCGTGTAATAATTGCCTACGATTTCCGTGCCCCCAAAATCCCCCGCATGGTGCACTCCATGATCCCAGGCTCTACGATTGGGAAAATGCCAGGTAAGCATAAACGTGATGACCTTGCTCTCGTTGGGCTCCAGACCCACTTTTACCGCCAGCGTAGCCGGGGGCGTCGGAATGGCGTGTGTGGTGTCGGGGTGGTCCGTGAGTTCTCCGTCGGCGACGAAATCATCCCAAAACTCCCGGAAGGTCCAGTTCCAGCCCAACTGCGCCCAGGAAGTCCGGTAGGTCACGTCTTCGGAAGGGGTGGTCAGGGCCATCGTCCCCCAGTTGACATCTTCGGGGTCCACCGCCTCGGAGGACATAAAGATGCCCTTCAACCCCTCGCCGGCACGATATTCATTGACATTCCCCTTGGGCTCTCCGCTCCAGCCATCCGCGCCGATATAATTGGGCACCATCCCGCAAATGGCGGCCTCTATGGCCTCGTCCGACGTGTTGGTCAGTACGTATCGCAACACCGCCACAGGAATACCGCTCTTGTCCGCATCGCCCATGATCAGGGGGTTGAAGGCTTCAAGACGTACCTGCATAGGCACATCCTGATGCCTGAAGTCCACCTGGGCAAGGGGGTAGGCTGCTGCAAAAGAGGTCTCTTCAAACCGGGGGAAGCCCGAGTTGACGGCATCCGCTCCCCAGTCTCCATAGTATTCCTTGACCTGCACAGGCCCTTCCAGCACTCTGACCTTGCCTTCGCGGCCTTGCCGCTTGTAATACAAGGCGAAAAAAGGTCCGTTGGCGATCGTAGGCAGGACCAGCTTGAAGGCGGGTAAGAAGCCGAGGGCGCCCCGGTTCATGATCTCCCAATCCCGCAAGTCTCCCCGGCCACCCAGTGAAACGGTGCCCGTGCCGATGCCGCCCAGGGGCATGGCGACTTCATCGAGGTATTGGCCGGAATAGGTTTTCAGGACCGGCCATTCGGTATTCCATTGGGTGGTGGATGTTTGACAGGCAGAGGCAACGACCAGCAACATCGCGCCCCCAAAAAGTGCGAGCCTGGGCATGGTTCAGATACGTTTTAGTCCGGAAATTCTTCTTCGCCCGATGATAAACAAGCCCGACTTCAGCGTCCCGACCAACCGGGGGATGTTGGTAGCAACTCGGGCGTCCGCCTCTTTAGTACCCTGGATTCTGCGTAACCACATCACCGGAAATATCGATTTCCAGCTGAGGTATGGGATACAGGAGACGATCCGGAGTCAGATTAAAATCGACAGGACCATTATATGTTGGGAACTTCGTGAAGAATGCCTGTTGGGCATTCAACTGAGCGTTCATCACCGCAGCGGTTTCGGATGGAGGAAGGCGAAGCAGGTCGAACCACCTGTGCAACTCAAAGGCGAACTCCAGACGTCTTTCCTTCATGAGTTTCTCTGTAAAAGAACCCGGAGTACTGGCGTCGATAGCGGGAAGACCGGCGCGGGCTCGAACCTGATTAATCAATGCGTAGGCCTCCCCTCCTTCTCCCAGCGCCTCGGCAAGCGACAACAACACATCGGCATACCTCAACAGGACCAGGTTGATATCAGCTCCATCGGTCGCGGCGTCCAGATCGATGAATTTGCTGATATACCCCCCTGGCTCCACGCCTGGAGCTGTTCCGTAGGTGTAGGGAATTCTCAGATCGTTGGGATCATCGAAGGCGTCAACCAGATCCTGGGTGGCGAACGGGAATAATATGGCGCGCGTAGACCCGCCGGCGACAATCCCCAGCTCGCGCGCTACACTCTGAGGAATAAACCCGCCCCGAAAAAGCCCTGTCTGATTGCCGGGATTGAAACTGAGCTCAAAAATAGACTCCGCCGTGTTGTCGTTTCCGACGCCGTGAATAGCGCCATAATCAGGCAATAACGAATACTGGCCTTCCACTTGCCGCAAGGCCGCCATTGCTGCAGAAGCATTGCCTCTTTGCAATTCAACTTTCCCCAGCAGCGTCAGCGCGGCAAAACGCGTGGCCCGCCCCACCTCCTCGCCGGCGCCGCCGCTGTACGAAGCAGGGAGCGCGGAGGTCGCTTCGGTCAAGTCCCGGACAATCAGATCGTATACTTCGTCAGGGTTTGAGCGAGGGACGGCGAAATTTTCAAAATCCTCGGTCGGAGCGGTCCTCAAAGGAACCCCGCCCCAGAGATTCACCATATGAAAATAGGTGAATGCGCGAATGAATTTTGCCTCGCCTATAACCCTCTCGATCAACGCTGTATCCCCAGATACCTCCGGGCCCCGCACAATGACCGTATTGGCCAAATTGGTGGCATTGTACATCAATGCCCAAGTGGCCTCCAAAAGCAGGTTGCCCGGAACCTCCGTAAAAATATCGGTGGCTACCCGCTCCTCCTGGTCGGTATGGTCAAGCCCGGCATTGTCCGCCCTGCCTTCGATAATGTTGTAGACGCTCCCATTGGCGTACATTGCTCTCTGGGCAGCATATACTCCCGTCATTCCGATCAACAATTCCTGATCCGTGGAAAAGAACGAAAGCGAGTCAATTCGGTCCACCGGTTCGACATCCAGAAAACTGTCGCAGGACGCCATGAAAAAAAGAGAGGCGAGCAGAAGCATGGTTGCGGGCTTCCTCGGCGTAAGGTTTCCAACATGTCGATGTCTCGACCGCACCCGGGTCATACGAACCAGGCTCATCGGAAAAAGCCTCAAATGAGCGAACAAGGACGCTTTAGCGCGCTTCTGCGATTTCATTTTTTTCTGCTTGAGGTTAAGGTTAATACGTGAAATGGATGCCGAACGTCCATATCCGCGGC
This sequence comes from Rhodothermales bacterium, assembly GCA_028283985.1. Lineage (GTDB taxonomy): Bacteria > Bacteroidota > Rhodothermia > Rhodothermales > VXPQ01 > VXPQ01. The sequence goes on from JANQSQ010000205.1 coordinate 5,021, forward strand.
AACGGCAGATGCGGAGGGCTGGTAAGGCCGATTTCCCGACCGTCGCTTACGCCGGGAATTCTCGAACCGCCAAACAGAGAGGGTCCCCCCCCCGAATTCCTTCTGCCTTCGGGGTTGCCTCCAATGAAACCGGTCCACATGTGGACATTCTCCACAGACGTATAGATACTGGCGCGGGCGTTGGGCGCACCCAGGCTGCGAAGCAAACCCTGGGGCACCCTGTAGGTCAGGGTGACATTCCTGAGTCGTAAAAAATCGGTATCCTGAATGCCCAGACTGGAAACCGCCCCGATCCCCGTATCGAACCCGGAGGCGCTGGGGGTTTTGCCGTCGCCGGGCTCGCTTTCAGAGATATATCTTCCATCGTACCAGAACTTCTTCGACAGATTGACGAGACGGAAGGGAGCGCCTATCTGGATCATGTACAAATCCAGCACCGACGCGCCTGCCTGACCGGTAAAGAGGACGCTCAGCTCAAGATCTTTGTACCGTACGCTGGTATTGAACCCGTATATCCAGTCTATATTCGTACCGCCCAGGTTCACGCCATCCGGACCGAGAAAATTGCTGATGGAGCCATCCCCGTCAACATCCACATAAAACATCGAGCCGGGCTTGGCCCCGGGTTGCGCCGGATGATTATCCCCTTCTCTCACGATGCCTGCATGCTCAACCACGTGAATATTCTGCAATTCTCCTCCTACTGCGCGCTGGAGCGCGCCATGAAAATTCCGGATCTGCTCGTCCCCGCCCAGATCCAGAATTTCCTGGTCGTTATTCGTGACATTGCCACCGATGGACCAGCCAAAATCCCTGTTTTCCACCAAAGCGACATCCGCGGAAAACTCCACCCCGGCATTGCGCATGCTGCCGATGTTCGTCAAAAATCCTCCATAGCCGGAAGAGGCCACGATATTTCTGGACAACAACAGGCTCGTGGTCACATTGTTGTAGTAATCGAAAACCATCCTGTAGCGACCATCGAAAATCGCCAGATCCAATCCCACGTCCAGCTGCTCCGACGTTTCCCATGCAAGGTTGGGATTGCCCGGATCGCCGATGGCTACGCCCGTTAACGGAGTTGCCCCGAATGCATGATTGACGGGGCGCAGGCTCGCTCGAGCGATGTAGTTGGGAATGGCGTTGCTCCCCGTCAATCCGTACGACATCCGGAGTTTGGCGTCATCGATGAAATCCAGATCCTGCATGAAAGGCTCCTCGGACAAGCGCCATCCAAGGGCGAAGGACCCAAAGGTTTTATAGCGATTATTCGCGCCGAATCGCGAACTGCCGTCCCGCCGGATCGTAGCCGTAAGCAGGTATCGATCCTTGAACGAGTAGTTGAGGCGGCCCAATATGGATGCGAGCGCATGTTCGCCGACGCCGTTCGCTGAAGTCAAAGTCTCCGAGTCCCCTATCGACAAGATTCTCGGACCGGGTACCTGTAAGTCGGCGACGTTGGACGACACCCAATCGAACCGGTCCTTCTGCAAGGTAAACCCGGCCAGAATGTCAAAGAAGTGATCGGAACCCGCAAGACGACGCAGGTTTACCGTATTTTCATTGAGCCAGCCTAATTGCTGTCCCTGGGAAACGCCCAACGTGCTTACCGCCGAATACCCAAATCGGGGCGCGCCCGGCGACGCGTTATAAATAGACTCAAACTTGTCAGCCCCGATATTGGTGGAAAGAGTTGACTTGAAAGTCAGCCCGGCAATGGGTTCTGCGGATAAGCTGATTCCCCCCAGCATTCTGAACAGATCCTGCGTCCGTTCGAAAGCCTGGACAGTTTCCAGTGGATTGCCGATCGGAAAATTGCCCGGAACATGACTCCCGATGGCGTAAGAACCATCGGCATTCTTTACCGGGATGATCGGCGGCAGCAAAATGGCCTGGGCCTGAGCAGACGTCCAGTCGCTGCCATCTTCGGTGGGACTGCTCGATTTGGTGATCCTGGACAGGTTGGGCGCTACATTCAATCCAAAGGTGATCCTGTCGGTGGGGCGGTAGTCTATCTTCAGGCGCCCGGAAATTTTATCGTAGCCCTCACCCGGTATGACCCCCGCCTCCTGAATAAAATTGCCGGAAAGCAAAAAGGAAACCTTCTCGGTCCCGCCAGAGGCAGACATGGCGTAACTATGGAAGGGGGCTGTCCGATACAACTCGTCCTGCCAGTCGGTGTCTGTAACGCCATCCCAGCTGTTAGCGATAAAGTCCGGTACGGCGCCTCCGTTTCTCTCCGTATGAAACTGGACATATTCCGCAGCATTCAGCAACTCGAACCGCGCGCTTCGGGGAATACTGGATGTGCCGGCTCCAATATCCACACTGATCTGCGCTGTCCCTATCCTGCCGGATTTTGTGGTGATGATGATCACTCCATTGGCGCCTCGCGATCCATAGATAGCGGTAGCGGAGGCGTCTTTAAGCACATCGACAGATTCTATATCCAGCGGATTAATAAGAGCCGCATTCCACTGGTCGGCAGGCTGACCATCTATCACCCACAGGGGCTCGTAACCGGCGGAGAGACTCCCGATGGCCCTAATGGATATTTGCGCCAAATCCCCGGGGTTGGCGCTACGATCCGCAATATTCAGCCCCGGGGCAAGCCCCTGCAAAGCCTTTTCGATAGAAGCAACGGGACGCGAGGCAAGGTCATCGGCCATGACAGAACTGATCGAACCTGTAACATCTCTTCGCAGCTGCGTGCCATAGCCCGTTACGATAACTTCCTCCAGCCCGGCGACATCCTCCTCCAAGGCCACATCGATGGCCGTCCTGCCATCGATCGCTACTTCCTGCGTTACGAAACCAACAAAAGAGAACACCAGGACCGTGGCGTCGTCCGGAACCGCAATGACGTAGGCGCCATCCACATCGGTAGCCGTACCGATATTGGCGTCCCGGACTCGTACGGTAGCGCCACTGAGGGGGTTGCCGTTGACATCGGTCACGGCGCCCGTAATGGTGATTGCCTCGAGTTCGTCGTCTGCCAAAAACCCCTCGGATCCTCCATAAGCCGAAAGAGGAGCGCATCCGATACTCAAAACGAGGACCAGAAACAAACCGGGTATTTTGTCGAGAATTTTTGCGTCCATGTCTGCTTGTCTTTGTGGTCTCACGACCGTTTGCGATTCCTGCATGGCCCCCACCCGCTGCCCGAAGACCATATCTCCCGGCTATGGTTACCCCCTGCCTTTTCCCACAGACCAAAAGGCGATGGGTGAAGGAAAAGGGGTTCGACGAGAACAAATGTTAACCTTAACATTTGACTAAGAAAAAAAAGGGCTCCGTGCAAGAGGATGGACAAGCGTAACCATTTTGCTACCTTATGTCAAGTGCTTTAGTAAATAGTAACAAAAAAAGAACGGATTAATGCTAAGTAATCACGGAATGGGCACAACTACCTGCATATAACATACAATATGACGATGATATTAGGACTGGCGGAGGTGTTCCCCGTTTCGGGCGTTGGGGCTTGACATGCACCAGGCAGCATCAGGAGCCATGACCAGAACAACGGCCTGAACGCCCGGTTTCCTTTCCTTTTTTGCATAATCGATATCCGATCTATGCAATTATCGCATAATACATGCATGATCTATGCATTAATTGCATAAACCAGAGGGGATTGGCTCGATTCTCCCGTAAATTCTTTACAAAACAGTCAGGTACTGGACGCTGAACAGGCGGTTCGCATCCATCCAGACATTGCGTACGGCAAAGCCGGCCCGCTCCGCAAGGCCCTGGAAACGCTCCAGAGTGAACTTGTACGAATACTCGACGCAGATGGGCTCGCCTTCCTCGAAACGGATATGATGCCCGTTCACGCGCACGGTCTGATCGCATGCACTCACCAGAGACATTTCGATCCGCCCCTCCTCGAGATTGTAGACGGCCCGGTGCCGGAAAGTTTCCGGATCGAACGTGGCGCCCAGTTCCCTGTTCATGCGGCGCAGCAGGTTCTTGTTGAACGCCGCCGTAACGCCCTGCGCGTCGTTGTACGCCGCCTCGACCGTAGCCCGGTCCTTTTCGAGGTCCACCCCGATCAGCAGCCCCCCGCCGGGGCCCGCCGCCCGCGCCATGCGCGCAAGAAAGGCGTGCGCTTCGCGCGGTTCGAAATTACCTATGGTGGACCCGGGAAAATAAACCACCGTACGCGCCGCATCGAAGCCGTTGGAGGGGACCGCAAAAGAGGTCGTATAATCCGCCGGGACGGCGCGCATGGGAATATGCGAGTACATCTCTTGAAGATGCCGCATCGAGGCGCTCAGATGCTCCTCGGAAATATCGATGGCCACATAGCCGGCCGGCTCCGGCAGACGGTCCAGAAGAAGGCGCGTCTTCAGGCTGCTTCCGCTGCCGTATTCGAGCAGCAGACAGCGGGGGCCGAGGCAGGCGACGATTTCGTCGAGATGCGCCTCCATGATGGCAAGCTCCGTAGCCGTCGGGTAATACTCCTCCAGTTCCGTAATCCGGTCGAAGAGGTGCGAGCCGCGCGCGTCGTAGAGATACTTGCACGGAAGGGACTTCGGCGTACGCCCCATGCCTTCCAGAACGTCGGCAAGCAGGGCATCGGCGGACAAAGGTGCAGAACGGGTCATGAATTCGGTGGCGGATAGCGTTCGGAAAACATACCTGAAAGCGCCGCCGAGGGTGTAGCGATGTTCGTACGGAGACGTTGGGCCAGGGTTGCGCACTTCTTGCTACGGATTCCGGTTGGCCCGGGATC
>JANQSQ010000209.1 GCA_028283985.1 Rhodothermales bacterium
CGTGATTACCCATGAACTCTGCCATATCGCCGAACCGCATCACGGTACGGCCTTCTTCGCATTGCTTGATACGGTGTTGCCCGATTGGCCCAAACGAAAGGAGCGCCTCGAACGGTGCATGGCTTGAGGGGTGGGTAGTTGGACCTGATCTGCTTGTACAACAGAAGTGGTCCAATCAAACCGAACCACCTCTGACTGCCGTTGCTGACAACACAAAACAATGTGGAAATGCGCGAGCGAATCAGTAACGCCAGTCTGCGTACGCGAGCGGCGCCCGGTTGAGTTCGTCCCTGTGCATGCGCCATTGGGGCATGAACCGGTCCATCAATCCCTGAAACCGGGCATTGTGTTTACGTTCTATCAAATGGACCATTTCATGCACGAACACATATTCCAGACATGACGGCGGCTTCTTAACCAGTTCGAGATTCAGCCAGATGCGTCCGGCTTCGATATTGCACGATCCCCAAAGCGTTTTCATTTTCCTGATACGCACGTCAGCGACCGTGACCCCGACTCGCGGCTCCCACTTGGCGACAAGCGCCGGCAGTTGATCGCGGAGTTCGCGGCGATACCATCGGTACAGCACGGCCTCCCGCATATCCCGGTCGGTTCCCGGGCGAACGCTTAACCCCATCGTCGCGTTATTGAGCAGGCGAACCGTTGGCAGGCCATTGTGCTCGGTTACGTCGAGCCGGTAGCGACGCCCCTGGAAGTAATGGCTTTCGCCGGTCACGAATTCCCGCCGGGACTGGCGGTTTTGCTGCTCGAAATCCGCTTGTTTTCTGCGAATCCATCCGAGTCGCGAGATGACAGCCAGTCTTACGGCGTCGTCATCCAGATACAGCGGGGCCGCCACCCGAACCCGGCCGTTCGGCGGATATACGCCTACATGAAGGTTCTTGATGTCCTTGCGAACAATTTCAACCGTCGTTCCTCGTATGTCGATGAAATGACCCGCCACCTCAGTAATCCGGCTGATTCTTTACGAGTTCGAATATGTGGTCTACGAGGGCGTCGTTGCCGTTGAGCGCCGACCTGATGGCGTGTCGGACTTCTCGTTCCTTCATTACGTTTCCCCGCCAGTCGGCCTTTTTAACGTTGCGGATCGCGCTGTCCAGGGCAATCGCGGTTTCCTTTCTGAAGGATGAGGATGGTTCGTGCACCGCTACGTACCCTCCTCCGGATTGATTATTACCCAGGTTATCGTACAGGGCTCTCAATGAAGACGTATTGATACCGGGAGGATACGAAGTCCGGTTCTCCGGCTTACTGACATCCTTCGCCATATCGACAATTCGCTTGAGATACTCCTTGTAGTCGATGGCTTCCTGCTTACGCTGCCGGATCAGGTTATCCAGCAGTTCCGACATCTTTTCGTAGTACTTGGGATTGACCGCCATTTCGTCGATGATCAGCCGCCGGACATTGTTCTCGATGGTCTCTGCGATCGCTTCGCGGTTCCCCCGGATGCTTCCGGGCAACTCATCGACCGCTTCCTCTCCGCGCTCGACGATCAGTTGGACGAGCGTTTTATCGTCGAACGTTGAAAGCGTCTCGCTTTCTTCCGCCCGGATGTATGTGTCGAGCAGGTGCCGCATGGCGGGCTCGTAAACCTTCAGATCAATGTAGTCGCCGCTGGCCAGTTTGACCTCCTGACGTACTTTCTCGTAATGGTTTACCTCTTCTTTGATCTCTTGCGCCTCGGCCTCGGAATAGCCGGCGTCGCGCATCTCGTTGGCCAGATTGGCGTAGGCCCGGAGAAATGCCGCCGTTTGTTTGTAAAGAGACAACCGCTTCGGCTCGTTGCTTTTGAGTTGCACGGCGTCGCCGCTATCGCGAGCGCAGAAGTAATGCCGATACGCTGCGGTATCGTATGGCGGCGCAACCGGTTCGCAGAGCGCCTTGATCGCCTCGCGCGTTTCGTCCAGACGCTTCCGGCCTTGCTCCAGGCGGTCCTGCAACAGACCTTCTACGTCGGCGGCGTCGTAGCCGTCGGACGCCTCCCCGGTATAGTCCTTGACGGATTTTTCCAGTGACCGGAACAGGTCCTTATAGTCGATGATGTAGCCGTATTCCTTGTCCTCGCCGTCGAGACGGTTGACCCGGCAAATCGCCTGGAACAAGCCGTGATCCTGCATCTGCTTGTCGATGTAAAGGTACGTTGCAGGCGGAGCGTCGAAGCCTGTGAGTAACTTGTCCACCACAATCAGCAGTTTCATTTGACCCGGTTCGTCAACGAAACGCTTCTTTACCTCCTTTTCAAACTGCCCGACCTTTTTCATCGCCTTGTCTTCCGGCTCGTTGAAATACGCAGCGAGCATCTTGCGGTAGATTTCGTACTGGCGCAGCTTTTCGGTGAGTCCCTCGCCCGTTTCCTCGCCCTTGATGTCGGCCGGGGCCGGTTTGTAGGAAGTGACGATAGCACACTTGCCCGCCAGACCACGCTGCTGAAACATTTCGAAGAAGCGGCAAGCGGAGTAGATGCTGCTGGAAACGAGCATCGCATTGCCGTGACCGCTTTTCAGCCGGTCTTCCGTCTCCATGTCAAGTAGGATGTCAGCTACGATCTTCTCCAGGCGATCCTGTGCACTCAACACGCTCCGCATCGTACCCCAGCGCTTCTTAAGTTGCGCTCTCGCCAAATCGGTCAGTCCCCGCGTCTTTGCCTCGAACCACTGGTCGATCTTTGCCTGCGACGTGATGCTCTGGTCGATATCGCGCGCTTCGTACCGGAGGTCCAGCACCACGCCGTCGCTGACCGCCTCGTCGTACTTGTAGGTGTGGATGTACGGCCCGAAGGTCTCGATGCTTCGCCGCTTGTCGTTTTTGAGCAGCGGCGTCCCGGTGAAGCCGATCAGCATGGCGCCCGGAAGCAACTCCTTCATTGCATTGTGCAACTTGCCGGACTGGGTGCGATGGCACTCGTCTACGAAGACGAAGATATTGCCCTTGGGGTGGAAGTCCTTGGGCAACTGGCTCCGTATTTCTTCGATGAATGTGTCTACGTCGCCTTCCTCCGATGTACCGAACTTCTGGATCAGCGAGCCCATCAGCCATTCGTCGTTGGTATTTAGCACGCGCACCAGATCCGCGCCGTTTTTTGTGCGGTGGATGTCCTCACTGACCCCCTTGAAGACTTTCTCGATCTGTTCGTCGAGTTCGGTGCGATCGGTGATGATCAATACCCGTGAATCGGTGACGTTTTCGCGAATCCACTTGGCCAGCCAGACCATCGTCAGACTCTTGCCGCTACCCTGGGTATGCCAGATGATGCCGCCCTCCCGGCGATTCACGCGAGCCTGCGCCGCTCGCACGCCAAAGTACTGGTTGTGGCGGCAGACCTTCTTTACGCCCGCATCGAAGACAATAAAGTCATGCACAATCTCAAGGAGCCGTTCCTTGTCGCAGAGTTGGCTCAATTCCCGGAGCAACGGATTGTCTCCGGCATCCGGGTGGGCATCGGCCCCTTTCCAGCGTAACCAGTACTTCTCCGGCGTTTCGATCACGCCGTAGCGCAGCCCCTCGGTTTCGTTGCCCGCCAGCACGAATTGAATGGTGGCGAAAAACGGCTGGATGAATTCTTTCTTCTGGTTGTCGAGATTCTGGCGAATGCCCTTGGTCACCGACACGATCGATCTCTTCAACTCGAGTACGCCCAAGGCAATGCCGTTGACATACAGCACAAGGTCCGGCCGCTTGGTATTGGTGTGTGTGACAGTTACTTCCTCGGCGATGGCGAAGTGGTTGTTGGCGGGGTTCTCCCAGTCGATCAGCCAGACCGTGACGTTCCGCTCGCCCACACCCGGTTGCACCTTTACGCCGTAGCGGAGCAAGCTATAGACCTCGCGATTGGCGTCGTACAGCGTTTTACTGCCGCCGGGCGCCGCTGCTTTGCTCAATTCGGAGCGCGCCTTGTCGGCAATCTTGTCACTGTGGCCCCGCTTCTTCAGCCAGTCGGCGAGCAGTTCATCCTCAATGTTCCGGTTGTGAGCACGGTCTTCCCAATTACCGAGATAGGCATAGCCCAGCGCGTCCCGGAAGAACTCGATTACGCGCTGCTGTGTGAGCCGTTCTCGTTCGCCGACGGCGCTCATGATCCTGTGCCTTCTGTTTTAAGGTTTTCAACAGCGGCGCGCCCCTTGTCCGTCAATCGATATTTTTGTGATGGACTCGTTGGTCTGTCAGGATCGGTCATTTCCAGCAACTCGTTAATCAGGAGCTTTTTAAGTCGCTGCTCGAAACTCTTCGTTCGAGCTGAATAGCCCGTAATTTTTCGTAATTCCTTGCTTGTAATCTCTCTGTGAATACACGCCTGCAGCATAGCAATGTCTCTGCCTGACAATTTGGCTTGCACCCCAGCTTGCACCCCAGCTTGCACCCCGGCTTGCACCCCTTCCTGAACCCCGGCTTGGACCTTTGCCAGTTGCGTCGCATAATCCGGTCGCCGAATCGTAGTCACAAAGCCCCCGCTGGCAACAAACTCCGGTTCTTGTAAGTTGGCCGCCACACAGTGCTGGATCATGTCCACCGTCCCGGTTCCCATGCGTTCAATGTACCCGTGCAGATACATGGATTCCGCCAGCAAGGGATTACGGGGCAGCGACTCATGAGGAACGCGTAGTTTCTCCACAGTCAGCGGCGGCGGCAGTTGGCCCGTATTCATCACATCCAACCGGTCCGCAAAAAGCATCACCTGCACGCTGCTGTTATCCGTATAGTCGCGATGGACCACTGCATTTACAATGGCCTCGGTCACTACCTCTTTCGGAATCTCATAGGCTGTAGGGACTTCAATGCTCTCTGCTCGCGTACCTATTGACAACGCGACCTTGCTCAATACGAAGTCCACTGCCTGATCCACCAGATCGAACACGGTTCCCTTATAGACTTGATAGGAGGGGATGGGTTTTGCTACCTGCGTACCGTGGAAATGGGCGCACTTGATCCCGGACGAGATCAGAAATCGTTGCGGCGCCTTGCCGAACAACAACACGGCGGCATTGGTCAACCTCCCCTTGTTCAACAGGTTCAGATGCCCGAGCAAGTCCTCCGGCGGAGTATTTTCGTCCAGTGGAAACTGTCTTATCCTGCGGGCCGTGCGGATGAGCCGGGTCATCCGTTCGGTATCGAGATCGTCAAGCGTGGCGTTCTCACAAGGGGCTGCGTCGAACGGCCCGAAGCGCAGCAGTTCCTTGTCTTC
>JANQSQ010000210.1 GCA_028283985.1 Rhodothermales bacterium
AAGGAGGAATCCAGCAGCGATTCATAAAGCGTCAAGACCCGGAGCTCGTAGGCATCCCGGAAATTGGTAAAGAAGCCGTCGATGGTGGTGGGATCGCCCAGCAAGTCACCGAACGGACTGCCTTCTTCAAGCGCAGGGGCAAAGGGATTGCAGGCCGCAATGAGCACGACCGGCGTCAGGATCGCAAGCATGGCGCTCCAGCGTGTCCCCATCGGATCGTTTGCTTATTTGATAAAGGCCGCCTTCAGATCGCTCCAGGAAGCGGCGGCGCCGGTCGAGTTATCCGTCCAGGTTGCAATGTACCACAGGCCGTCCTGCCCCTTTTCGATCGACCAGGCGACACGGCCCTGCAGCCTGTTCGGTAATTCGGTGCTGCGATGGTTAAACACCAGCACATACGAGGCATCCACCGTATAACGCTCAGGGCCCGCCGTTTGCTCTACGTCGGTCAAGCGCAACTCGTTGCCGCTGGTAAGGCGGGCCGCCTCCACCAGTGCCCGAAAATAACTTTCTTCTTCCTGAACGCCCCATCCGTTCCAGATGGCGGGATCATTCGCCTCTGCTTCCGCAGTGGGTTGGAAGTGCAAATCGTCCGAAAATGAACGCCGGTAATTCGGGGCATTCAATTCGGCAATGGCGAAGCGCAGATTTTCCAGCACCTGGTCGGGCGTATCCGGCTGGAGAAACGTGCCGGTCTCCGTGCCCGGCGGTTCCGGTGTGCGCGTCGCGAACAGGTCGCATCCCGTCGCAAACACCAGCATGATCAGCACGCACGTCCGAATGGTCGAGCGGGGATCAACACGTGTCCGTCTCTGGCTTTTCGGCATACAAAATGAGCCGGGGGCTGGCATTCGAATGAGGATTTCCTTCGTAATCGCCGTACGTATGCCGGAGCTGCAGGCCTGCCGAGGCATACATCGCCCGAAAATCCTCCAGCGTATAGAGACGAACGGATTCGAGGAAGGACTGTTCGTTTTCGCCAGTGTGAATCGTAATCCGCTTGTTGATTCGTCCGTTTTCTACCCAGCGCCGCTGGCGGATGGCCGATCCGGCCCGCTCGAACCGGTCTTCCGGAACAAGATGGTCGAGCACATAGGGGACATTGAAGAAATCCTGCACGAACCAGCCGCCGGGGCACAGGGACCGGTGCATGGCCCGCAGCGCACGCACATGGTCGTCGTCGTCCGCAAAATATCCGAATGCCGTAAACACATTGATGACGCCGTCAAAACAACAATCGCATACCGGGTTGCGCATGTCGCCGCGTCGAAACAGGACCGTAAGCCCCTCTTTCGCAGCGCGCCGGGCGGCTTCTTCGATAGCGTATGCGGAAAGATCCACGCCGGTTACATGATACCCCCGCCGGGCAAGGGCCCGTGCATGCCGCCCGCGACCGCATCCCATATCCAGAATGGAAGCACCGGACACAGGCCGGACGATGCGTTCCAGGAAATCCACCATCCGTTCCGCTTCGTCCTCATCCCGGTCCTGGTACACGAGCTCGTACTCAGGATGATCGAACCATTCCTCGTACCACATGGAACCGACCGGAGTTATGCCGCCTTTCCGGAGGAGAAAGGAGCCAGGGCTTCGTCCAGAGTGCGGACATCCTCCGTCCATGCAATCATCTTTCGAATGACCTCATCCAGCAACGCATCGGGACAGGAGGCGCCTGCGGTAAGTACGACATCCAGGGGGCGCAGGGCCGGAAGCCATCCGGTTGTAACCTTTACTGCCCCGTCCCCCGGGTCGAAATGCCGGATCATGTCGGGAGAGATGATTTCTTCGGCGTCGCGCACGAAATACGCAGGCATCTTCTCTGCACAAAGATCGAACAGATGGCTGGTGTTGGATGAGTTGTAGCCGCCCACGACAATGCCCACATCCCCCCCCGACGCAATCAGTTCCAGGGTGGCGTTCTGGTTCTCGTTGGTAGCGTAGCACAGTGTGTCGCTGGTGTCGGCAAAACGGTCGGGCAATTCCGCCTCGCCGTACCGCTCGAGGATAGCCTGCCGGAGCAAACGGGCAATGGCTTGCGTCTCGGTAGCGAGCATGGTGGTCTGATTTACCACACCGATACGTTGCAGGTCGCGGAGCGGGTCGAAACCGGTCGAGTATTTGTCGCGGAACCGATCGAAGAAAAAATCTGTGTCGGCTTCTCCGCGAACGATCCGGGCAAGATCTTCCGCTTCGCGTATATCGCGTACGATCACGGCAGGGGCGTCCCGGCTGGCGCGGGAAAACGTAGCCCGCAATTCCTCGTGGTACTGTTTACCGTGTATGACCACGGTATACCCGCCCCGGCCGATCCGCTTACTCTTGTTCCATACTTTCTCGACGAACGGGCAGGTCGTGTCATAGGTCATGGTGTCGACGCCGCATTCGGCCAACTGGCGCTTGACATCGAGCGAAGTGCCAAAAGCCGGAATGATCACTATGTCATCGGGGGTAAGCTCCTCGAACGGAATCAATTGCTTGCCGGTGGTCGTCCGCAGGAAGCGCACGCCGGCTGCCCGCAAATCCCCATTCACACGGGGATTGTGAATCATCTCCGAAACCAGAAAAATGCGACGCCCGGGATTCTCCTCCAATGCGCGCCAGGCAATGTCGATAGCATGTTCGACGCCGAAGCAGAACCCGAAATGCCGTGCAATCTTGAAGCGTATCGGGCCAAAGTCCAGTACGGACGGTGTGAGATCCCTTTTACGCGGATCGGCTGCGCCGCGCGCGGCTTTCACCGTCGATACGATCGAACTCGCGTAGGCGCCGGGAACGTTGAACTTTCGAGCGGCCATTGGGCAACAAGGTCTGGGGACAGGCCCTGGCTGGTACAAGCCGGGGGTGAATCGTTAACGCCGGGAAAGGATGCAAGTTCGATTATATACGGCTTCGATTCCGGGTCGCGAAGGACAAGATCGCTTTACTGATCACAGCCTGCGGTTGCAGGTTGGTTTCAATCACAACCTGCGGTTGACAGGTCGTTTTAATCACAGCCTGCGGCTGCAGGTTGGTTTTAATCACAGCCTTCGGCTGATGAGGGGGGCTGTTTCCTTCTTCCAGGAAGAAAACGAACCGTCGAGTATGGTTGCGCGCGCCTTGCGCATCAGCCAGGTATACAGAGACAAGTTCTGTACGGATGC
>JANQSQ010000224.1 GCA_028283985.1 Rhodothermales bacterium
GAGGAAACCCGTCCGCCCTGCGGGTGCGTAAGTGTCTCATCCCCTGCGTATGACCCGATCTTTTATGCGGTATCCCGCTACGACACTCCGGAAAAAACGGCTGCGCGCGGATAGCTGCCGTGCACTGTCACTGTGTATGGCCGTTGTGCTGGGATGGATGGGCTGGACCGCGGTTTCCCTGCCCGCCGCCGCACAGCAGGCGTCTCCCCTGTTCGCCGATCTCGGAACCGACGCCGTAACGTTGGCGCCGTCCCCTCTTTCCAAAACGGGAGAACCGGCATGGATCACCGAACCCATTCCCGCCGAGGCAACCGGCTTCGTCGTACAGGGAACCACTCCGGACCGGAATCTGACCGGATGGGTGCGCTTCGAAAACGGTCCCTGGCGCCCGCTGCGCGTCGTGTTTTCGGCCACCGGAGATACGTTCTTCGCCGGTTTTCACGGAGATGATGCGTTTACGGCGGGCCGGTTCGAGATCCGCTTCGAAACGCGGGCAGCCGTTCGCCTCTCCGCCGCAGGCGTCTTCGATAACCGCAAGGATGCGGACCGGGAGGAAGCTGTCGAGAAACACGAAGGGAAACGCGAAGGGAAACGGGGCGATCAAGGAGAAGCGCCTCCCGAAAAAACCGGCGAAGTCCGTCTGCAGAAATCGGGCATCATCCTCCCGCCCTTCATGTACGACAGAAAGGCATGGAACGCCGACCCTTTCCGGGGCAATCCCGTGGCGCTGGCCCGCCCCGATTACCGGAACATGGCCTTCCACCATGCCGCCGGTTTCTGGGCTACCACGCACGAAGAAGGGCTGGAGCAACTGAAAGCCATACAGGACTTGCACCAGAACATCCGGGGATGGAGCGACATCGGATACCATTTCGTACTGGACCAAAGCGGCCGGCTCTACCAGGGTCGGCCCTTTTTGCGGAGCGACGCCTCGCTCGATTCCGTGCCGGCGCTGGCGATGGGAGCGCATGTAGGCGGCCACAACACCGGCAACATCGGGGTGTGTATGCTGGGATGCTATCATCCTCCCTATATCGCCCGGTGCATAGACACGCTGTCGCCGCCTACCTTCGATTCGCTGGCCGTCACCTTTTCGTTTCTGTCCGAGAATTACGGGGTTTCGCCGGACAACCTACGCGGACACGGCCAGTTTCCCGGCGCGGCTACGAGTTGCCCGGGGGAGAACAATCTTGCCATCTTCGACGATCTGGTCGAGCGCATCCGCAACCTGCTCGTAACAGGCAACGCCCCGCTCGGCCGCGCCGCGCTTGCCGCCCGGAGCGACGAGGACGGCGTGGTGCATCTGTCCTGGGAATTTCTCGACGCCCGCAACATCGCCGGCTATCGCATAGAGCGCGTGGAAGGTCCTTCTTCCGTGGTTATTTTCGAGGGGGACCAACCGCAGCCCGGCGATTTCACGGATGGAGGCGCGACCTGGCCGGGGCAGATATCGTACCGGCTCTATGGCCGCTCGGCAAGCGGACGGGAACAGTTGCTGGCTACCGTCGCCGCAACCCTCGAACGCCCGGAACGCCATGTGCTCACCGAGAACTATCCGGAGCCGTTTCTCCACACCACGACGATCCGGTACTATCTGCCCCAGGACGGCATCGTGCATCTGACCGTGTTCGATGCGCTTGGACGCAGCGTGGCGAATCTCGCCGAAGGAACTGCCGAGGACGAAGGGTGGCGTCATATTCCCTTCGATGCAACCCGACTCCCGTCGGGTACGTACTTTTATCGTTTGCGGATAGAAGGTTTTTCCGGCACGACCTACGACAAAACGCATTCGCTTGTACGGATACAGTGAGGTACGGCGACGCGCACGTTTCCCAAGCCCCGTCCGAAGGCGCCTCCAAAGGTACATAGGCCCGGACGCGAGACCATGACCGACCAAAGCCACACGTCTTCCCCGGTGAAACGGCAAGCCATCGAATCCGGAGCGGCGACGGAACATTCGTCGCCGGAAGAAACGCCGCGCAACGACGCTCCCCCGGTCGAAACAGCCGCCCCACCGGAGCAGGCTCCCCTGCCCGACACCTGGGCCCGGTA
>JANQSQ010000226.1 GCA_028283985.1 Rhodothermales bacterium
GCGAACAGCGTGCCTTTTTTCGGGGCGGCTGTGCTTTGCCTGGACGATCCGATCGTGCAGGAAATCGTCAGTCGGATAGACCGCCGGATCATTACGTACGGCACGTCGCGGCAGGCGGAGATCCGCACCGACAAGGTCTGGCAGGACGGCGCGGCCACCCGGTTTCATGTGCTGTGCCGCAACCGGAGCCTGGGCGAGATTGCGCTGCATGCGCCCGGCCGGTACAACGTACGCAATGCGTTGGCTGCGGTGGCGGTCGGCATCGAACTGGAGATCGATTTCGAGAAAATCCGGGCGGGTATCGGCCGGTTCACAGGGGTGCAGCGGCGCTTTCAGACAAGAGGCGAGGCGGCGGGCGTCACGGTGGTGGACGATTATGCGCATCATCCGACCGAAATCGCGGCGACGCTTGAAGCAGCGCACGAGATGTGGCCCGACAAGCGGATTATCGCGGTGTTTCAGCCGCATCTCTACACGCGTACGCGCGATTTCATGGATGATTTTGCGAAGGCTTTCTTCAATGCGGACATGCTGGTGCTAACCGATGTGTATGCCGCCCGGGAAACGCCCATTGACGGCGTTGATGGGAAAATGCTGGCCAGTCTGGCCAGACAGTACGGGCACCGGAATGTGCATTATGTCGCTGACAGAAAAGAAGTGCCGGGCTTTCTCGCGGGCAAGGTGCAGGAGGGGGATGCCGTCGTGACCATGGGCGCCGGAGATATCTGGCGGTGTGGCGGCGCGTTGCTTGCGGAACTCGAGAAACGGTAGGGTTGCAGGAGCGGAAAGATGGGTAAAACAACACGGATTCTGGGGCGCATGGCGGGGTTGACGGCGGTCGCAGCGATCGTCGGAGTCCTGTCGTTTGCCGGGTGGACCTGGGTCGACGGAATCGTTGTCCGTGAGATAATGGTCGAAGGCGCCCGGTACGCGGACGAGGAGACGATCCTTGCCCTGACCGCTGTCGACACGAGCATGCGGGTGCTGGACGTGGATCCGCTCATGATCGCCGACCGTGCCACCCGGCACCCCTGGGTGCAAACCAGCATGGTCAAAAGATTTCCTTCCGGGGTGGTGCGGGTCGCTGTCAGGGAACGGCTTCCTGTTGCACTGGCGCTTACCCCCGATGGACAACCGGCGGCTTGGCTGGACGCCGAAGGCCATACCATGCCGTTGTCGGAAGACGCTGCCTGGGACGTACCGTTGATTTGGGGCGCCTCGTTGCCTGAGAATCGCACGCAGCCGTTGCGCGAAGCCTCGCTGCGCGAATTGCTCGCCATGCTGCCGGAATCCGATCCGCTGCCGGATGCGCTTGTTTCCTCGTTTGAGGTGGATCGTGTCGGAAGCATCACGATGTATGCAGCGATTCCCGGCGGCAACGATGCGATTGCCGTGCGGCTTGGAAGCCGCGGCTATGCCGAGAAATTCAGGCGACTGAATGCCTTCTGGACGCAAGCTGTATTAACGCGCCCGGATAAAACCTTTACCACCATCGATCTCCGTTTTGGCGGCCGGATTGTCACGAAAGAAAGCTGACCCCTATGGGGTATTTGCTTATGGAAGCGAGCATGAATGAACGTATTGTAGTCGGCGTAGACATCGGCACCACCAAGGTGTGCGCCGTGGTTGCGGCTGTCGATCCTGTCGACCCTCTCCGCTCCATCAACATTCTGGGGGTTGGGGTTGCAGGGTCGGACGGTTTGAATCGCGGCGTCGTGGTGAACATAGACAGGACGGTCGCCGCTGTTCGGATTGCCCTTGAAGAGGCGGCGCGGGCAGCCGCCGTGGAGGTTCGGAGCGCGATCGTCGGGATCGCGGGGGACCATGTACAAAGTTTTCGGACAAGCGGCGTGATCACGATATCGCCTCGGGATCGGGAAATCGTGGCGAACGACGTGCAGCGTCTCATCGAGGACACCACTCATGTGGCCATGCCCGCCGATCGGGAAATTCTGCATGTCATCCCGCAGGAATTCGTCGTGGACGGTCAGGACGGGGTGGCTGATCCTGTGGGGATGAGCGGGGTGCGCCTCGAGGGGACCGTACACATTATCACCGGACTGGTGTCTGCGGCAAAAAATGTCTATCGCTGTATCGAGAAAGCGGGCTATCAGGTCGAGGATATTGTGCTGGAGCCATTGGCTTCGTCCTGTTCGGTGCTTCATCGGGACGAAAAAGAAGTCGGCGTAGCCCTTATCGACATTGGCGGCGGCACGACGGATATCGCCGTGTTCGAGGATAATACCATTCGCCATACCGCCGTGATCGGCATCGCCGGAAACAACGTAACCGACGACATCCGGCAAGGTCTTGGCGTCATGCGCGATCAGGCTGAGCAACTCAAATGCTGTTTTGGGGTCGCCCTCATCGATATGGCTTCGGAAGAGGAGGGAATCAGGATACCCGGATTGGGGGGGCGCCCGGAAAAGTTCATTGGACGCAGTCCGCTTGCGCAGATTATCCAGCCCCGCATGGAGGAGATCCTGGAGATCGCAGCCATCGAGATCAAGCGCAGCGGCTACGTGGGAAAACTGGCGGCCGGCGCGGTGCTTACCGGCGGCGGCTCGCTTATTTCGGGCGTGGCCGAGCTTGCCTCCGACATACTCGGCATGGAAGCCCGTGTGGGCATGCCCACCGGACTGGCCGGCGGCATGGTGCAGGAAGTTAGCGACCCCAAGTTTTCCACGGCGGTCGGGCTTGTGTTGTACGGGATGCAATCCGGCGGCGGAGACGGTGCGGTTTTCAGCGGAGGGTTGGCTTACCAGGGAGAAGATCGCGCTCCTCGCGATTCTCTCGTCAACAGAATTGCGACGAGGATGAAGGGCTGGTTCGACGAACTATAACAAACTATAACAACAATTGCCGCCTTTGCTGCCGGGGCGCGCCCCGGCCGGCACTCACCCATGGAAACAATGGAGAAACCCATGAGCAACTCCTTCAAATTCAACGGCTCGTTGACCGACAAACCCAAATTGTGTGTGGTCGGCGTCGGCGGCGGCGGCGGCAATGCCGTCAATGACATGATCGCCCGCGGGATCAAGGGGGTCGAATTCATTGCGGTCAACACGGATGCGCAGGCGCTCCGGAAGAATCTTGCCCCGGTGAAGATCCAAGCCGGCGCAGTGCTGACGAAAGGTCTCGGGGCCGGCGCCCGACCTACCGTCGGCGCCGATGCGGTCGAAGAGAGCCGGGAGGAAATCAAACAGGCGCTGAAGGGCTTCGATATGGTTTTCATCACTGCGGGCATGGGCGGCGGTACCGGCACCGGAGGCACCCCCGTGGTAGCTGCGATTGCCCGGAAACTCCACATTCTGACGGTCGCCATCGTTACGCAGCCATTCGACTTCGAGGGCGCCCGCCGCAGAAAGGCTGCCGATGAGGGCATCGAACTGCTTCGCGGTATCGTCGATACGCTGATTGTCGTCCCTAACGAGCGGCTGATGGAAATATCGGACGACAAGACCAGTTGGCTCGAGGCGTTCAGCATGGTGGACAATGTGCTCTACAATGCGGCGCGGGGGATATCCGATCTGATCACCGTACATGGCCTCGTCAACCTCGACTTTGCGGATGTCAAGACGACGATGGAAGTTGGCGGTCAGGCGGTCATGGGAGCGGCGGAGGCGATCGGCGCCGCACGGGCCGAGGTGGCGGCCAAGGAAGCCATTTCGAGCCCGCTGCTCGATGGCCTGTCCATCGCAGGGGCCAGTAATGTGCTTGTCAACATTACTTCCAGTGAGAATATCAAATTCCAGGAGGTCAGTACGGCGGTTGACATCATTCGACAGGAAGCGGGAGCCGAGGTGGAAGTCATTTTTGGTACCGTGATAGACCAGGCCATGGACGACAAACTCAGTGTTACGGTCATTGCCACGGGATTCGATCTTGCCCGGGACGCGCGTAATCAGATGGGGTATAAGAGAACGATGCCGCTTAGCCAACCCGGAGGCGTACCGAATTACAGGGGCGAGCAGAATTTGAAAAAACTGGATGTGCCCGCCTACGAGCGTCGTAAGCTTGTCCGGCAGGACGAGGAGCCGGAAATATCCGATCGGGAAACGAGGGAGGAAGCGCAGACAACCCGGGCAAAGATCAACAGGCTTCATGCAGGTGAGTTGCGCAATCACCCGGAGCCAAACCGGGAAGAGGACATTGACGATAGGCCGGCATTTTTGCGGAAGATGATGGACTGAAACGGGGTGCGAGGCGCCTGTCCTGCCGATGGCCTTTCTCCGTTCAGCGTATATCGTGACATGCTGGGCTCTCGCGGTGCTCCTTGCGCACCCTGTTCCTGCGCAACAGGCGCCCCTGAAGGGCATGGTGTGGACGCCTCCCGACGACCGCATACAAGCCGTGCAGGATATGTACGCCATGGCGGAAGCCGGCGTGGAAG
>JANQSQ010000227.1 GCA_028283985.1 Rhodothermales bacterium
GCGGGTAACCTCCATTCTGGAGGCGCGCAGCGGCTACCCGACGACGGTGCCTGTAGCGCAGTACGCCATAGGCGATCCGCTCGACGCAACGGATCGGTATTTACACCGTCCGTTTCTGAACAACGGGCGATTGCCGCCCTACTTCCGGATGGACATAGCCGCGGAGCGCAGTTTCCGGATGCTGGGTGCATTCTGGCTTGCCCGTCTGCACCTGTACAACGTGACGAACCGGCGTAATGTGACCGCGCGGCAGTACCTTCCCTCGGATCAGGGTATGGAGGTGCAGAACCGCCGCGGTTTGCCCATCCTTCCCCTGTTCGAAATCAGGATGCAACTATGAGGCCGCAGGCGATCCATAGCGCGCGGACGATGTTTGCGGGCATGCTGTGCGCATGCTTTGCAGCGACGGGGTGCGATACGGTGGCTCCTGTTGACGAGGCGCAGGTCGTGGTGGAGGGATTCCTTGATTCCGGGCAGCCTTTAAAACCTGTGTTTGTGCACCGGACCTTGTCGCCCCGGCAGCCCTACGATGCTGCGCAGGCCGCCGTTCCGGACGCTGACGTGGAGATGAGGCTGGGGGATACGTTGGTCCGGTATACGCCGGATCCGGAACAGGCGGGACGGTATCTGCCCGAGGGAAACGGCGGGATTGCGGCTCCCGGCGATATATTCTCGTTCAGCGCGGCCTGGCGGGACGCGCTGGTCCGGGCGCATGGCGTCGTTCCTCCTGCAATCGAAATCCTTGCCGTATCGCTCGAAATCCCGGAGGAACCCGTTTCGGCGGTGCTGCTCGATTCGCTGGCGTTGTCGGGCACACTGGCGACCGGCGCGTACACCGGGTACATATATCCGATCAAGGCCACGATCGAATGGGTTGCGCCGGCGCCGGGATTGCTTCGGGAAGAGTCCTGGGTGCGGGCGCAGTTGCAGCCTTTCACCACGTTTTCTTCTCCCATTGTGGATCTGTTTCTTCGTTCCGACGAGGTGTTCAGAGAACAAACGGAGGAAATCAGAACGGAACGCAGGACCTGGACCGGGGTGTACGCAGTCAGCGTACCTGAGGAGGACGATTCGTTGCCGGAGCATGGCCTGCGCGTTTCGCTGGTGCGATCCGGACCGGATTATGCCCGGTT
>JANQSQ010000237.1 GCA_028283985.1 Rhodothermales bacterium
GCTAACTGACGCCGGCGAGCGCTTTACAGGAAGATCGATTGGAAAAAATGAAACCTGCACAGGTCAAGCCCACCATCAACATCGATGTCCTCAATCAAGTTGACGCCCGCGTCGGCACGATCAAGAGTGTCAGTGAGGTGGAAGGATCCGACAAACTCGTTCGACTCAAGGTCGATTTCGGCGACCACAAGCGAACGATATTGGTGGGGATGAAACAGGAACGCGAGGATCCGACCGAAATCGAAGGTCGACAGGCGCTGTTCATCGTCAACCTGGAGCCGAGGAAGATGATGGGAGAAATTTCGGAGGGCATGCTATTCGACGTCGGTTATGAGGACGGCCTTCAACCGGCGCTCCTGACCCCGGAGCGCGCAGTCCCGAATGGCGCCCGCGCGGGTTGAGAAACCGGAGAGGAGGAAAGCCAAACCCCCTTCGGAAACCCGACGTAGCCCACCACCCGGCGGCGGATGTCGCGCTCGGGGTCTATCTCCGGTTTCGGACCCAGTTTCCACATCCACCCCGCTCCCGCAATCACAGATTCCGCGTCAACTCTTTCAAAGCGACTCCGAGGACTCGTTTGCGCCAGGGCTGGAACCGATCAAGCACCGCCTTTTTCGTTTCATTGTAGAAAAAGATAAACCCTTCCTCTGCTACCGGCGCCAGCGTGGAACGGGTCTCTTCGTCTTCTCCCTTGTCCCGGAATTCAAGAAAAGGCGCACAGATCAGGCTCCCGCTGAATCCGTAGCCGATCCCGTGGATGGCGAACACCAACCGGGCTTGCCGCTCCCACCACATATTCAGGGATACCCAGGATCGGTATTGACCGAAGTTGACATAGTAGTTCAGATGCTCATTGGCATTCTGAATGATCTGTGCGCGGTAGTAATGACCGGTCTCTTCTTCCGCAACCCACACCGCCGCGTTGCCGGAAGGCACGACCCGCCGCAATGCATTACTTATATCGGGACGAATTTCTTCGAGTCGGGAGCGCAGATTCTCCTTGATGTCCTCCGCTCGTTTCTGCACTTCCGCATATTCCTTTCTTCTTTCGGTCGCCTTCTTATTGACAGCCTCAAGAAGCCCCTGGAGCGCTTCTCTTTCGTCCGCTTTCTCGGACCGTATGGCCTCGGAAATAGCTGTTGCTTTCGCAAACCGAATCCTCTGAAGCCTGGCGATCATATCCACAAGCGGCTTGAGGTCGCCATCGTCGGCCGCTTCGAGCGCATCCAGATAATTCGTCCTGTCGTCTCGTGTCACGACCAAGGGAAACAGCCCTCCCTTGATTAGCACCAGCGATGCGATCGCGCGCGCAATCCGACCGTTGCCGTCCTGAAAAGGATGAATCTGCGTAAATCGATGATGCAGCCATGCGGCCTGCACTTCCGTAGGCACTCCCCGCGCACCGTGCTCCGCATGCATCCCGACCAGTCTGTCCATTTCGGACGCGACATGTTCGGGAGGGCAATACGCGTAAAGCACTCCGTCCCGCACGGGCGAATTCGGCAATTTTTTCCAGTCGCCCTTGATCAGGGATATTTCCACATCGCGGCCGGAACTGTCAACACCCTCCGTAACTTCCTGGCTCCGCAGCAACACAGCGTGAAGCTCTCTGATCCAGGAGGTCGACAATACGCGTTCGCTCTTGACGAAATCGAACACCCCGTCAAGAGCGCTTTTCTGGTCCGCCAGTAACTTGAGAACAAACTCCCTCGGGCGATTCGTCGAACCATGTGTCAGCAACTCGGCGCGAAACCCCTGCTCTATAAGCGTTTGCGTTACGCCCCGTTCGACCTCGTAAAGATTTTCGATGACCCCCGTCTCGATCGCCCACTCTCGGCCAAGCCGTTCGTTGAAATCGTGAAGCAGCTTTGTCCCTTGCAAAAGATCGCGCTGGTCCCTCCAGGTCGCTCTAATGCCCGGAATTTCTGTCGCAGCGAGTTTTTTTGAATCGCCTTTCAGATCTGTAATGCCGGTCGAGGGGTTCCAGATATGTCTGATCTTTGTTTCGCTCATTATGAATGCTCTTCAACGATCCGCGGCGCACGAGCCAGTGGGGCGCGTCGCCATTCGCTTCCAATGAAAGAAATTACAATCGTCCTCTTCTCAACGAATAATTACCTCGAAAGTCCCCCATCGCCGCCCTGTATCGCTGTTCATCTACCGGTCTGCAAATCCCGAGAAACGCTCAGGCGGCTTCATACGCGACCCTCTCCTCTTGCAGAGCGGGCTTGATCACAAGCGCGTGACTGTCCTTGAAGCGCTCTACATCCTTAGGGGTTACCACAATGGCATCGACCGCAACGCCAACGCCGTACAACTTCTCATATATTCGGGCCATCAGACCAGGAGTAGAGACTTCGCGGCGCTCAGCTTCCCGCGTCGTCCGTCGGGGTGACGGGCTTCGCCGGTTTCACATGCATATCGAGCCAGCGATCGGTCTCCCACAGAACGTGCAGAACCGACTCGCGCGCCGCGTAGCCGTGGCTCTCGGCCGGCAGAAAGACGAGCCGCGCCGTCGCGCCCAGCCCCTTCAGCGCCGCGTAGAAGCGCCGCGACTGGATGGGGAAGGTACCCGAGTTGTTGTCGTCCGCGCCGTGGATGATAAGGATGGGCTCGTTCACCTTGTCCGCGTGCATGAAGGGCGACATGTACAGGTAGAGGTCGGGGTCCTCCCAGAAGAGCCGCTGCTCCCGCTGGAAGCCGAACGGCGTCAGCGTCCGGTTGTACGCGCCGCTGCGCGCTACGCCTGCCCGGAAGATGTCGGAATGGGCCAGCAGGTTGCCGGCCATGAAGGCGCCGTAGGAGTGTCCGCCGACGCCGACCCGATCCGGATCCACGACCCCGCGCCGCACGCCCTCGTCGACCGCCCCCCGGGCGTTCGCCACCAGCTGCTCGCGGAAGGTGTCGTTGGGTTCCGCGTCGCCCTCGCCGATGACCGGCATCGACGCG
>JANQSQ010000247.1 GCA_028283985.1 Rhodothermales bacterium
CCGGGTTCCTACACGCTGCGCGTCGGCGACCCGGACGGCGTCATGCAGACCTTCACGGGCGTCCGGAGCGCAGCATCTCCCGATGCTTCTGTGCTGGACGTGGTGTTTGGAGCGTAAGAAAGCGTGTTTTCCGGCACACTGCGGCATGTTTCTTGTATCATAAACGCGTAGCATGGCCGGCGTTTATCCTGAAAGTAGCCGGTGCGTTACTATTCCAGGCCTTTCTGCGGTTTACCCATAACAACAGGACCACCGGAAGCCAGGAGCGAAAATCTCCCCAACGAAGGTTTTTTTACCACCCGGAATGAGAATGCTATGCAGCGTTTTATCGTGATCGCGTGCCTGACGGCTTTTGCAGCGGCTACGCCGGTTTTTGCGCAACAGAATGCCGATGAACCGGACGAATCGACGCCGGACCCGGCGGTCTGCCTGATTGGAGATCATGGGGATGTGCCGGAAGCCGACGCGCGCACCTCGGCTTTTCTGGTGTGCCGGGAACTGCGCGATCAAGGTATACAAGTGGGCGAACCCGTGTACGACGCTCCGGATTCAGCCGCTGTGTATCGTGTTTCCTTGCACATTCTGGGGCAACATATTCTGGTTCGCCTAAGTCAGGAAATTCCTGCCGGGACCGTCGTAATCGAGCGGGAACTCCTGTTGGCGAGTATCGAGGAAATGGTCTCGGCCGCACCGAGACTGGCCGATGCGCTGGTCAACCGGACATCGCTTGCCGCTGAGCCTGACGAGGCCTTGCAAACGGATTTCCTGGAAACCGAAACTTTAACGGACGGGGAAGGAATACAGTTGGGATTTTCCGTCGACGCCGTTCTCATCTTTCCCTTTTTCGGTATAGATGTAGGCTATTCCTATCTCCGGGCGAAGGTCAGCGCAACTGCTGCGGGGGGAGAGTCTGCTGTACATGCCAGTATTGTTCTTTTTCCCGTTAGCGGCAAAAGATGGAGCCCTTATTTTGGATTCGGAGGCGTCTTTTTTGACGAGGGGGAGGACGATTACGCCACCTTGCAGTTAGGCATTGAACGCGACATTTCCAAATACATGCAACTAAATACAGGGGTAGTAGCGCTTCTGGTGGGAGACGCAGACTTTTTGCCCGCCATGCCTTTTATAGGTTTCAGAATAGGCCTCTGACGTCAGAAAGCAGTTGAAATTGATGCCTGATCTCCCCGAATCTCCGCCGACAGGCGACCCGGAATCCGAAGAATTCCGTCGTGCAGGGCACGCCGTCATAGACTGGATCGCCGACTATATTGCGCATCCGGAACGGCTGCGCGTGCAGCCCGATGTCGAGTCCGGGGCGCTGCTCGACAAGTTGCCGGAGGAAGCGCCTGTCCGCCCGTCCCCGTATGGCGATATTCTCGCCGATTTCGAGCGCACG
>JANQSQ010000248.1 GCA_028283985.1 Rhodothermales bacterium
GTGCTGCACATTCAGGGCGTCCGGCGTCGTAAGGCGGGCGGCAAATTCCTCGCCCGGCATGCGAACCCCGACCGTCCCTGTAAAACCGGCCTGTACGCCAAGCAACCCGAGCGCCTCCTGCACAAGAAAAGCGACCGTGGTCTTGCCGTTGGTGCCGGTCACGCCGACGACGCGCAACGCATGCGACGGATTGCCGTACCAGGCGGCGGCAAGCACAGCCAGTGCGGATCGGGAATCATTAACGCGCGCGAAGACGGCGCCGGGATACCGGTGCGCCCGGTTCGCCGGCGCCGCCTCGCACACGATCGCGATGGCTCCGTTTTTAACAGCCTTGTCAATGAACAGGTGGCCGTCGACCTCAACGCCTGGAATGGCTACAAAAAGGCCGTTCGGCCCGACCTTGCGGCTGTCTCCAGCCACATGGTCGATATCGATATTGTCAATGCTTTCCCATGCCTCCATCAGCAGGCCCGCGGCCTGCAATGCGTTCAGCAAATCTTCAAGCGTTTTCATCGGGACCGCAGCACCACCGTTTGTCCGGAAGGACCGCCCGCTTCGGGATACTGGGCCGCCACGACCCCTCTCCCCTCGATGCGGACCGGGATATTCCGGCGCGATAACCAGTATGCGGCCTCGCGCATGGTCCATCCCCGGAAATCAGGAACGGCATCGCCGGGCATCGCCGATTCATTCGGTTCGTTCTGCTCCTGCATGAGTACAGGACGCACCCTTTCCGACACACCGGTTGCTGCCGCATACGGAAGTTCGTCGACCGGGAAAGCCTGCCGGGCCAATTCGGGAAACGTGGCAAGCCACCGAGCGGCGGTGCGCCGGAAAACCGGCGCGGCCACCAGGCCCCCGTAATGGACCGTTTTCGGCTCGTCCACCACGACCGCAAGCACGACCTGCGGCTCGTCGGCGGGGAAAAATCCTGCAAACGAAGCGCGGTACGCTCCCTCGCGATACCCGCCGGCGTCCGCTTTGCGCGCCGTGCCCGTCTTTCCGGCAACCTTCAGCCCCTCTATCTGCGCCCGGGTCGCCGTGCCCTCTTCCACCGCTCCCAGAAAAGCGGGCAGAATGGTTTTCGCCGTCGAGGCCATAAACGCCCGGCGTACGGAGTCCTGCCGGGCTGTCCATGTGGTGCGCCCGGTGACATCCCGGCGCTCGGCGACAATGTGCGGTTGCACGAGCAGCCCGCCGTTCGCAAGCGCCGCATAGGCCACGGCAAGTTGCAGGGGCGTTACATCCACTTCGTACCCGAGGCCCATGGCGGTCAGTGTCGTGCCGCTCCATGCATCGGGCCGCTTCAGCAATCCCTGCGCCTCCCCGGGAAGATCGATCCATGTGGGCTGCCCGAAGCCGAGACTGCGGGCATGCCGGTAGAACGTCCCCCGATCTGCGCGGGCCATCACTTTGCCCGTGCCCACATTGCTCGAAAGCGAGATCACTTCCCGAAAGGGAATCGTGCCGCGCGCGCGGGTATCGGTGAGCGTGCGCCCATGCACCACCGCCCACCCGTCCCCCGTCTCCACGGAATCTTCCATGCCGATGAGGTCTTGCTCGATGG
>JANQSQ010000264.1 GCA_028283985.1 Rhodothermales bacterium
ATGTAGCCGTTAACGAGGCGCTCCACGGATTCTCTTACCGGAGATTGTACCTGACGACCGACGCGACGATTTCTGAAAATTTCAAAGCCCGCTTGCGCCTGGAGGCTAATGATCAAAATACCCCGGGCAGGCGGCCGACCCCTTTCGTGAAAGACCTGTGGGTCGACTGGAACTATGCCAGTGACCATTCCGCCAGGATAGGCATTATGCCGCCTCCCGCGTTTCAGCTCTCGGAGGATGTCTGGGGGTTTCGCAGTCTGGAAAAGACCATTCTCGATGTGCAGAGGATCAACGCGCCCCGCGATTTCGGGATTCGGTTCGACGGTTTCCTTCCGCTACAGGGCGACTTTGTTCGCTACGCGGTGATGTTGGCGAACGGCGATCCGCCGGTATTCCTGGGACTCTACAACGAATTGTACGAGGAGGATGAAACCCGCGGAACCCTGCCGGAGCATGAAAAAAACAAGAGGGGCTACGCCCAAATTTCGATCCACCCATCCGACAAACTTGTCTTCTCGGTGGGGGCGGATTACGGGAAGTATTCGTACCAATACACCATAGATGAAGAGTTCATCAGGTGGCCCACGCACCGGGAGGCGCGGTTGTCCGTGTTCGGAGGGTACGAAGGAGAAGTTGCCCGATTCGGCGTGGAAGCCTTCCGACATGAATTGAATGTGGAGCCGGAGAGAGACGAATTCGGGTTTCTGGAAACAAGGCCCGATATATCTCTTCGACAGTTCGGTATCAGTGCGTTCGGATCGGTCAAGGTCAATCCGTTGGTGGAGTTCGTGGGCCGGTTAGATCTGAATCGCAACGATGTGCATTCCGAGGAAGACGATTTTTCCGAAATCATGCTTGGCGATATGCTGATAGTAGCGGGAATGGCGTTTAGGCCCAATCAACACGTTCGCATCATTCCTAACCTGTGGTGGTTCGGCTCGGATTTGGAGTTGGACGACGATGTGGACTTCGCCGGCAAAAGAAAAAACAGAATGGGGCGAGTTACGGTCGAGGTGTCGTTTTAGTCCCGCCGTTTTGCACGATGCATTCTTTTTTGAAGGCCAGCTTGTTTCGAGTCGGAGCGCAACGTCCGAACATTCGTCTTTTCGAAAAAATAAAACCATGAACACTACACCGATTCGTACGCTACTTGGGGTCGCTTTGTTGTTATCGCTTTTTGCAGGCGACGCCACAGGGCAGACCGTGAAGGTCGGCGGGCTGGCCTACGTGGATTATTTTTACCGGCCCGGCGATGACGACAGGAGTTCTTCCTGGCAAAATCCCAAGAATGGGTTGTGGAGTTCGGGCCGGGATGCGACCGTCAATGACGCGCTCCACGGGTTTACCTATCGGAGATTGTATCTGACGACCGATGCAGTGCTCTCCGAGCGCTTCAAGGCCCGCTTTCGCCTGGAGGCCAACGGTACGAATGCCGTGGGCAGCAAGCCGGCCCCTTTCGTAAAAGACTTGTGGGTCGATTGGAACTACGCAGGCGATCACTCCGCCAGATTAGGCGTCATGCCGCCTCCGGCGTTTCAGTTATCGGAGCGTGTTTGGGGATATCGCAGCCTGGAAAAGACCATTCTTGATTTGCAGGGGGTCAACTCGTCCCGCGATTTCGGGATTCGGTTCGACGGCCCCGCCCCGATAGGAAACGGTCTGATTCGCTACGCGGCGATGCTGGCCAACGGGAACGGGAACTGGAATAATACAGACGACAAACACAAGAAGGGGTATGCCCGAATCTCGATCCACCCGTCCGAGAAACTGGTTTTTTCGGCGGGTGCGGATTACGAGAGATACTTGCGCCAGAACAGCACGAGCGGGTTGGAGCTTTTCAGATCTCCCCCGTATCGCGAGGCGCGGGCGTCCGTGTTCGGAGGGTACGAGGGAGACGCCGCCCGGTTCGGCGTGGAAGCTTTTCTTCATACGCTGAAGGTGCAATGGAGTCGATATACGCCGGCGCCGCGAGTGTTTGACGATAGACCATTTGAGGAAAATGAGTCCGAATACAGAAACAGATATGAGTCGTCTACCCGGTTATCCGGTATCAGTGTGTTCGGATCGTTCAAAATCAATCCGCTGGTGGAGTTCGTGGGCCGGTTGGACCTGACAAAGGACGATGGAGATTTCGGACCAAGCGATTATTCCGATCGCGTGCTCAATGAAACGTTTGTGTTGGCGGGAGTGGCTTTCTCTCCCGGCAAACATGTTCGCATCATTCCCAACCTGTGGTGGTTCAGCTCGGATTTACAGGAGGGAGATGAAAGGGAATTTAGCGGGAAAGGAAAGAACAGAATGGGGCGGGTCACGATCAAGGCGTCATTTTAGATTCGCTGCTCTGCGCGGATGATTTTTTTGAGGCGGCGGCCTGTTTTGGGTTGGGGTATAACGTCCAAAGATTCGTCTTTCCGAGACGGACCCGCTTTCTATGCCTCGAGCGCAAATACGTACGATCCGGCCGTTCAGTTCTTTCGCCGTTTCAGCTCCCGGGCCCAGCGACTATGTCCCTGGAATTCTTGCTAATCTCTTCCCCGGGCGCCCCACATCAGTTTGGAACGGAGCGTCTGGAAGTAGTGCTGTTCGGGAAGCTTGACAAGGCGCACCCGGTGGTTTGCCCTGGTGAACCGGAATGCCGCGGAGCCTTCCTCGTGGTCGAAGGATTGGCTGTTGCCGTCGAAGCCCAGTACATACGGCGTGTCGTTGCTCAATACCTCGGCTTCGATGATCGAATCGGCGGACAGTACGATGGGACGCACCGTGAGGCTGTGCGGCGCCAGCGGGGAGAGAATGAACACCTCGCTTCCAGGGACGACAATCGGGCCGCCGGCCGACATCGAGTATGCGGCCGATCCGGTCGGAGTGGCGACGATCAGACCATCGGTCCAGTAGTCGTTCAGGTGTACGC
>JANQSQ010000196.1 GCA_028283985.1 Rhodothermales bacterium
GGGCCGATCGCGAAGAGGACGCCGCCACCGTGAAGAACGTGCTCGCCATCGAGACCGGCGCCGAAACGGTGCACTTTATCGTGAACGACGCGGAAGTGGCCGCCCTGCCCCGGGCCGATCTCGGCATGGACGGCGTGTTCGGCATGCGGGTCAACCATGCCCTGAATCTCCATGTATCGAGGCTGGAAACCGTGGCGATGGGAGGGGAAGAGGATGAAGGGGACGACGGAGGCGAAGGAGGGGACGGAGGCGAAGAGGACGACGAAGGCGATGAGAGCGAAGAGGAGGATCAGGAAGAGGAAAGCGATCAGGATAATGGATAGCGTGCTCCGATCGTTTTTCCCTTTCTCCAACGCTATGCCAGAGATATGGAACCTCGCTACCCCAGAGACAAGGAATGGGTGCTTCCTGAACCCCTGGCTACCGCCGAAATCGCTGTAACCGACGGGGCAACCAGCGTACTCCGGCGGCACGGTAATCCGGACGGCCCGCGGCTCGTTCTGTGTCATGGCAATGGACTGGCGACCGACCTGTATTACCCTTTCTGGTCCCTGCTTGTCGACCGTTTCGATATCGTGCTCTACGATCTCCGGAATCACGGTTGGAGTTCGTTGAGCGATATCCGGACACACAACATCGCAACCTTCGCTTCCGACAATGAACACATCTTCCGGGGCATTGACCGGCATTTTGGCGAGAAGCCGAAAATCGGCGTATTCCATGCCCTGTCGGCGGTAGTGGCGCTCAACCACGAACCGCCGGGAGAAGGGTTTGCGGCGCTTGTCCTCTTCGATCCGCCCATTTATCCGCCCAGCGGCAACCTGCTTGAAGTCGATGCCTTGTGGAGGAGGTCCGGCATTGTTGCCCAAATGCGCCAGGAATGGTTCGAACGCCGGAAATATCTTGCGGACACGATCCGCAGCATGCCGATGTTCGAGGGTCTGCAGCCCGGCGTGGCGGACCTTTTCGCCGAGACGACGCTGCGCCCCGCCTCCAGCGGAAGGGGCTATAAACTCCGGTGTCCGCGCGAGTACGAGTCCCGTATATTCGAGTACAGTTTCGCCTACAATTTCGAGCCCAAGGCGCAGGACATTGCATGCCCCATCAAGGTGATCGGAGGAGACCCGACCGTGCCTTTGTCGTTTCTGCCCAGCATGGATCTCACTGGTCTGATCGGTCTCGACTACGACTTCGTGCCCAGGACAACCCATTTCCTCCAGCTTGAAGATCCGCAGGAGTGCGTCGATATCATGCTGGAATTCCTCGAAGATCGGGGAGTCGAGTAGGGCGGGTTATTCCCCTCCCGTATCGTCCCCCGCTTCCGCGGACGCCTCGTCCGGCAGCGCAAACGCGACCAGCATGCCCCCAACAGGCCGGTTCGACTTGCCGCCACCCGCCGAAATCGCCACATACTGCTTCCCGTCCACCATGTAAGTGCTGGGCGTAGCGTTCCCTCCGAAAGGCAGATCGGTTTCCCACAGCACCTCGCCCGTCTCCTTGTCGAAGGCCCGTATTTTCTCGTCGGCGGTGGCGCCGATAAACAACACGCCGCCCGCTGTCACGACCGGTCCGCCGTAATTTTCCGTACCGGTCTGCGGAATGCCGCGCGCCGTCAATTCCTGGTATTCGCCGAGCGGTACGGTCCATTTGATGTCGCCCGTATTCAGATCGACGGCGTTCAGCGTGCCCCAGGGCGGTTTGATGGCCGGGTAGCCTTCGTGATCCAGCCAGCGCTGGAATCCCCGGAAGGCGTACGGAGGCACATATTCGTCCTCCTCGTTTTCTTCCACAGCCGTTTCCTCGCCGAACAGGTGGTCAAGAATCGCGTTCAGCATCTCCTCGGGGACCTGATCGAA
>JANQSQ010000293.1 GCA_028283985.1 Rhodothermales bacterium
AGACGTTTAGAGAAACACTTATGAACGTATACGACGCCGATCATATTCGTAATGTGGCGCTGGTTGGACACCAGGGCAGCGGCAAAACGATGCTGGCCGAGGCCATGCTGCTTGCAAGCGGCGCCCTGCGGCGCATGGGCGAGATAGAAGCCCACAGCACGGTTTCCGATTTTCATCCCAGTGAGCACGAGCGGCAAATGTCGATTTTCGCCTCGCTTCTGCATGCCGAATGGGAAGGACACAAGATCAATGTCATCGATACGCCCGGCTATCCCGATTTCGTGGGCGAGGTGATTTCCTCGTTGAAGGTGGTCGATACCGCCGTCTTCGTGATGAATGCCGTCGAGGGCGTGCAGGTGGGAACGGAACTGGCCTGGAATTATGCGGAGGAGCTCGGCAAGCCGTCCATGTTCGCGATCAATCACCTCGACAAGGGGGATGCGGATTTCCGGATGCTCGTTACGCAAATGAAGGAGCGCTTCGGGAACGGCGCGACCATGGTGCAACTCCCTGTGGGGGGCGGTACGCGGGCGATCATCGATGTGCTGCTCATGAAGCAGCTTACGTATCCGGAAGGAAAAACGGAGCCTGTCGTCAGCGACATCGATGAGGCGTTCCGCGACGAAGCCGAGGAACTGCATACGACGCTCATCGAGGATATTGCGGAGAACGACGAGGCGCTCATGGACCTCTATTTCGAGAAGGGCGAACTCAGCGAGGATGAGATGCGGGCAGGTTTGCGCCAGGCTATACTGCATCGGCAACTCTTTCCCATTTTTGTGACGTCCGCGACCGGAGGGGTGGGCGTTTCCCGTCTGATGAGCTTTATCGATAACGTGTTGCCTTCGCCCGCGCAAAGCGATGCCGGCGAAGCCGTGCAGGCCGACCCGTCCGGGGCGCCCGCGGCGCTCATCTACAAGACCATGGCCGAACAGCATGTAGGCGATTATTCGTTCCTGCGCGTGTATTCGGGCACGTTTTCCCAGGGCATGGACCTCGAGAATGCGCAGACAGGAACGACCGAGCGGCTCGGGCAATTGTTCGCTATCAACGGGCGCGAACGGGATCCGATGCAGAAGATGGTTGCCGGGGACCTCGGGGCGCTCGTGAAACTCAAGAATTCGCACACGAACAACACGTTGCGGTCCAAGGGGTCGAAGGTGGTCATCGAACCGATCGCCTTTCCCGAACCCCGGTACCGGGCTGCGATCAGTCCCGAGCACGAGGGCGAGGAAGATCGTCTCGCTCAGGGTATCCACCAGCTTCGCGAAGAAGACCCGTCTCTGGTCGTGGTGCACGATCCGCACCTGCGGCAGATGACGCTGGGGGGACAGGGAGAGATGCATTTGCAGGTAGCGAAATACCGCCTGGCGAACCGCTTCGGCGTGGGCATTGTCTTTTCCAAACCCCGCGTGGCGTACCGCGAAACGATCACGAAGCAGGCCCGGTCGAGCTACCGGCACAAGAAACAGACCGGCGGCGCCGGACAATTCGCGGACATTTCCATCATGGTCGAGCCGCTTGAAGGAGATTTCAATCCGCCGTCGGACATTTCCGTGCGCGGCGAAGCCGAGGTGGTAACGGACTGGGGGTCTAAAATTCACTTTATAGACGGGATCGTCGGGGGCGTCATCGACATGCGGCGGTTTTTCGGCGCTATCCAGAAGGGGGTCCTCGAGGCCACGCAGGACGGCCCCATTGCCCGCTATCCGGTGGGACATTGCCGGGTCGTCATCTTCGACGGCGGGATGCACCCGGTCGATTCCAACGATGCGGCCTTCAAGACGGCGGGGCGGATGTGTTTCCGCGATGCGTTCCGGTCGGCTTCGCCGGTCATTCTCGAACCGATCTACGATGTCACCATCACCGTGCCCGAAAGCTTCGTCGGGGAGGTGATGGGGGATATGAACACCCGGCGGGGCCGCATACAGGGCATCGAGGCGGAAGGCGTGTTTCAGAAGATCATCGTGCAGGTGCCGGAAGCGGAGTTGTACCGCTATTCCACGTCGCTCCGGTCCATGACGCAGGGACGCGGGATTCACCATGCCACGTTCAGCCATTACGAGGCGATGCCCCGTCACGTGCAGGACGAGGTGGTGAAGGAGGCGGAGGAGTAG
>JANQSQ010000298.1 GCA_028283985.1 Rhodothermales bacterium
GACCGGCATCCACCCCGATCGGGCCAGCGCCGACATGGTGCAGCAAGGCATTCACCAGCGTACCCGTGCGATGCCCGTACGCAGGGTGTACAACCATACCGGCGGCCTTGTCCACCACGATGACCGCGTCGTCTTCGTATACGATGTCCAGAGGAATAGGCTCAGGCTGCGCTTCGATCGGCGGAGGACGCAATATCGTGCATACGATCGTATCCCCGGCCTGTACAATATGAGACGGCTTGCCAACGGTCACCCCGTTCACTGTTACCCGTCCCTCTTCGATGCCCTTACTCACCCTTGTACGGGAAACATTCGGCAGAAACCGGGCAAGGTACCGGTCAATCCGGAGAGATTCCGTATATCCGGCAGGCACCTGGAGCGTTACGATCTGTTCGACCCGTTCTTCGGACATGGCGGGCTCATTGGCGGATAGCAATATGTCCTTAAAGATTTTCGGGACTTATATACTAAAGTGCCGGAGCGGTTTTTTTCTTCATTTCTGTTTGACGGATTTTCCGCAAGTTAATGGCATGTTTCCCAATGATGGGTTATAGCTCGTGCGAGAAATGCTTCCATAGAATCAGTCGATTGAGTCTGCAAACGAATCGGTCCGTCACACATTCAATCCGCACAAACTATTGCCTGTGATCGCTTCTGAATCCTTGTGTCCACATCTGCCACTGGCAACGCTGTCATATCCCAAAACGAAAGTTTGCCTGTGGCATTATCAAGCACAATTCGATCGCCGGTTTCTTGCATGATCAGATGATCTGAATCTATCGGAATAGCCCTGTAAAGCGAGCCTCGCGACGTAGTCAGCTCAAATTCGTCACCAACTCGAGCCAGTGTCACTGAAAAGCCTGCGGGTGACATGCAATAAGCGCCAGCAATCGCATCCATTTTCTCATTAGGCCAGACAGCGCGCATCATAGTTACGCTCTCTCCGAAATACGGCCACCGCCTCTCTCTGCCAAGGGTTCTCAGTAGATCGTCGATCAAATGCTGCCCACCATCGCCATTGGTCATGATGACAACACCATCGCCGCGTTCGGGAAAGTAAAGCATGTAGGAGCGGTAGCCGATGGTCCAACCAGCATGAGAGAGATGGAGAGCATTCCCCTCACCATGCACGCCGAAGCCAAGACCAGTATCTCCTGTGACGCGCTGAGCCATATTCCGAGCGGTGACGGACGAGATTACCGACTCTGTCTCCTGCCGGTAGGCACTGCCATAAGCAACAAGCCAGCGAGCGAGTTCCTCGGGTGTCGACCATAGACCGGCGGGAGCAGATTGCGGGTAGTCCTGCCAAGGATCATTGCGCCGCTTGCCTCGCCAATCATGGCCCAGGGCGATTCCGTCTGTTTCGGTCATGATTTTGAACGTAGACCGCGGCATACCGAGCGGTCCGAACACTGTTCTCTGCATGAAGCGTTCGAACGGCTCTCCGGAGATATCCTCGACAACTTTCTGCAGGATCATAAAACCGCCGCCGGAATAGCGGTATGTTCCCTGTGGCCTAATCACTTCCACTGGATCGGAATAAGCGTTCGGTGCGCCAATGAGAATGTCGCCCACAGACGGCAACTCGGCGCCACGCTCAAAACCGGGATAGGATGGCACAGAAACGCCGCCGCTATGGGACAGAAGTTCTCGAAGAGTAACCGGGTCGCCATGCGTGAATTCCGATTCCGGTATTGTCCATGTCTTGAGATACGTATTGGCTGGCGCGTCTAACTCAACCTGTTGATGATCGACAAGGATCATAACGCCAAAAGCGGAAACAGGCTTACTGATAGAGGCCGCCTGAAACACCATGTCCGGCGAGATCTGTTCAACACTATTAGTGTCTTTAAGGCCCAAGGCCTCCCGCACAACAATCTTGCCCCCTTCAATCAGGGCAATACTCACACCCGGTACGCCATAGCGTTCCATACGCTCCCTGAGGGTTGGATAGCGCTCTCCTGAAAACTCAACGGCGGGAACAAGCATCAAGTCAGGCGCCAGCCAGTCGGGCTTCTCAGAAAAGTTCGCGCAGGCAGCGAATGCGGCGGTAAAAAAAACAATCCACCACCGTTTGGCCGCCTTGAATCCATTCCGGTCAGATTCAGATCGGATAGCGAGCTGCTTAAAACAGCGATTGATCGTTATCATCCGTATTTGTGCCGCCACATTTACGAACACCTCCCCGCATTTGCGATTCATGCCACTTTTCAGCAATCTCATCATTGAGAAACAAGAGGTGGTTCGGTTTGATTGGACCGATTTTGACGGAATTTAAGGTATAATCCGTATATCCTCCTCACGACGCTACCGGTGCAACCAGAAAAAACTGCTTGCCCGCCAACTGCTTCACAATCCCTTTCAGTTCAAGATCCAGCAAATGCACGAGGGCCGTTGCCGGATCCATGCCGGCGGACAAACACAGCGTATTGATATGCAAGGGCCCTGTAGTAGTGGACAGGGCCTGGCACAAGGTTGTTTCTTCCAGAGAAAGCGCAGGAATGTCCTTCATGATGGGAGCAGGCACCGCCCTGGACCCCATATCCAGTTCTTCAAGGATATCTTCGACGCTCTGAACGAGTTTCGCTTCCCCTTTCTGGATCAGGCGGTTCACTCCTGCGCTGGACGGGCTGTGTACGCTGCCCGGCACCGCAAATGCTTCCCGGTTCTGCTCAACCGCCAATCGAGCCGTAATAAGCGCACCGCCCTCCTCGTATGCCTCGACGACCAGAGTGCCCAAAGCGAGTCCGCTAACAATCCGATTCCGGCGCGGGAAATGCACCCCGTCCGGCGCCGCTCCCGGTGCATATTCGGACAGCAACGCGCCTTCGACCATCAGCTCTTCGGCAAGCCGAGTGTGCCGCGCCGGATATATCCGATCAATGCCTGATCCAAGCACAGCAATTGTGCAGCCTCCTGCATCCAGGGCCACCCGGTGCGCCGCGGCATCAACACCGTACGCCAGACCACTGACAATCAAAAATCCCTCTCGAACGAGCGCCTGCGTCAACTCTCCCGTAACGCGCAAGCCGTACGGCGACATACGCCGGGTACCCACAACAGCCAGTGCGCGGGCCGGAGCGTCACTGACCGGCAATCTTCCCCGCATCCACAAAAACACCGGCGGGTCGTGTATCTGGCGCAACAGGAACGGGTAATTCGGATCCCCGAGTGTGACGATCCCGGCGCCGGCTTTTTCGGCCCGGGAAAACTGCTCATCGACAGCTTTCCCGTAATCGGCAGTTGCGATCTGCACGGCAAGGTCCCGACCGATACCGGGAACAGAAGCCAGTGACGCTGCCGAAGCGCCAAGTACGGCTTCGGCCGAACCCATACTTGACATAAGTGTCCTCATACGCCTCGATCCGACGCCCGGAACCAGCGAAAGCGCAACGAGCGCTCGTCGTTCTGTGTCATCCGGTATATCAGGCACAGAAGAACTGCACGCTGACGACGCCCGGCGCCTTCTCGACTTCCCCGTCATTCGGAATGCTGATCCTCCCTGCTTTGCCGAACGGCCTCCCAAAGACGCTGTTTCAACGCGTCCAGTCCGAAACCCGCCACCGAGCTGATCGCTATCGGAACAACGCCTTCGGGAAAACCCTCCTGTGCAATATCCGGTAAAAGCCTCCGTTCCTCGGAAGGCAATAAATCGGTTTTCGATAACGCCACGACCCGTGGTTTGTCGAGCA
>JANQSQ010000299.1 GCA_028283985.1 Rhodothermales bacterium
TACCGGCATATTTGCGGAAAGCGCATGGAACCCTGACGGGGCCGGGCTCCTGTTCGGAAATCCAGCGCAATTAGGCATCCAGGCCCACTCCATCGTTGCCGTAATGGTGTACAGCGGCGTGGTTGCGTTCCTTATCCTCAAGGGCATAAGCCTGGTCACCTCGTTGCGTCCGGAGGTTCCGAACGAAGGCATGGGGCTGGATATCGCCAGTCACGGCGAAGAGGCCTATTCCGACGGAGAAGGCATCGTGTTGCTGCTCGACGACGAAATACAAGCATCCTCCGCTGCATAACCGGACCGCACACACCATTACTTCATTCATCTTCCACCCTTTGGGATTATCGCCATGAAATTAGTCAGAGCAATCATTCGGCCTGAAAAACTCACCGATGTGCTCACCGAACTGTTCAAAGCAGAAATCACCGGCCTGACGGTGACGCGCGTTCGCGGCCACGGCGGCGAGACGGAGATCGTGGAAACCTACCGGGGCACCACGGCCAAAAAGGAACTCACCGAGAAAATCATGCTGGACATCGGTGTCTCGGACCCTGTGCTCGACACAGCCATCGACACCCTGATTGCAGCGGCGCGCACGGGTGAGGTGGGCGACGGGAAAATCTTCGTCCTGCCGGTAGAAAAGATTTACCGAATCCGAACCGGCGAAGAAGATGTCGCCGCCGTCACGCCGGTGGGTGCGGAGTAGGCACATAACACGCCCCCGCAAGGCCTGCGGAAAATATGTCCGCAGGCCGTATGCCCCTGCCCTGGGACACCTTTCAAGGAGAGACCCGGAGCAGGGGTATACATATGCATACTATGCATACTCTGATCAAAACCACTTTGCTCAGCGCTTCACGTTCGTGCTTATTCGGGGCACTGCGGGCGTGAAGCGCCCTTCGGGAGGCAGAAAGGGGCACGCTGACCGCGTCATTCCTCATTGTGCGGGGCCGCCACACTACCTGCTTCGTCATTCCTTGCCAGCGCACCCCTCTCTGCCTCTGAGCTTTGCGGACTTAATCAGAGTATACATATGTGAAAAACTGTGTTCGCGTCTGGAAAAGCGGTTTTGTTCCGGTACGTATATGTAAATGCAGCGATTCAGGCCCGGCAGGACCATGGGGAAAACGCAGCGACAGTGTATGTACCGTCTTTTTTTTGCACAAATTATTTATTTACTGATACTTAAAGAAAAGTAAAGAGGACTTGTAAGCAAAAGCGGGAATGTTTTTCAGGAGAAGACACACAGCATACTCCGGCGACCCGGACGGAAAAAAGTATCCTCTCGACAGACGACAGGCCAAATGTGGATAAACGGTGGATAACGCGTATACGTCGTGTATTCTTTGTTAGAAAATTGTAACGAATTGTACTTGCAATCCGTGGCGGGCAAACATAAAATGGCTGGTAACGAATGGGCCATCATACTATGCTTTACCCCCACCTTGCGGTTTGGTACTTTGAACCGCCACCCACTCGATATAATACATGCCTTCCACCGCCGCCGAGAAAACGTGGGAAACCTGCCTCACCCAAATTTCCAACCAAATCTCCAAGCAGTCCTTTCGCACATGGTTTGCTCCGATCAGGTTGATTAACCTGGAGGAAAACAATGAGACCGCACGGCTCCGGCTGGCCGTTCCCAATGCCTTCCACACCGAATGGTTGGAGTCTCATTATGCCCATGTCGTCAGGAAAACAGCTTCGAAAGTCCTTGGAAGACAGACCAATGTCGCCTACGAGGTCGCTCCGGATATAGCCTTGGGCGAGGAAAAAGACGAACCGACGGTCCTGCCGCTTGAACCTTCGCGACAGAACAGGGAGTACCTGCCCCGCACCTACCCGACGATACCCTCACCCTCCGGGCGCCCAGCCCCAAACATGGCGCCCATCAAGAATACCAGCCTCAAGCCGGAGTATACCTTCGACTCTTTCATTGAAGGGCATTCTAATCGGTTTGCCCGAGGCGGGGCCGTTGCCATCGCCGAAGATCCAAAAGGCACGGGGTACAATCCATTCACCATCTATGGAGACACCGGTCTCGGAAAAACCCACCTTGTACAGGCCATTGGGAATTACGCCCTGCAAAAGAACGCGAACCTGCGCGTCCACTACGTATCGGGAGAACAGTTCACGTCACAGTTCATTCACTCGATTCAGGAAAACCGTGTCCATTGTTTCTCCAACTTCTACCGGCAAATCGACTTGCTGATCGTGGACGATGTACAGTTCCTGAGCGGGAAAGAAAAAACGCAGGAGGAGTTTTTCCACATCTTCAACGAACTCCATCAAACGGGCAAAAAAATCATCCTGTGCGCCGACCGGCCTCCATCCGCGATCACCGGGATCCAGGAACGGCTTCTTTCACGATTTCAATGGGGGCTCTCTGCCGATATCCAGCCGCCCGAACTTGAAACACGTATCGCGATTCTGCAGCACAAGGCGGTCAAAATGGGCGTATCGCTACGGCTGGAAGTGCTGGAATTCGTGGCTGAGCGGATCCGCGCCAACATTCGACAACTGGAAGGTGCGTTACACAAGTTGTCCGCTTACGCCAGACATCACAGTCAGGATATCGACATAAACACGGCGAAAGGAATCCTCCAGGACCTGATGGAGGATTCCCAGGTGCGTCTCGAGATTGAAGACATTCAGCGTTGCATCGCCCAATTCTATGGAATCGAGCCCGAACTACTCTCGGCAAAAACGCGGAAACGCGAGGCAGTGACGGCACGTCATCTTGCCATGTATTTTTCCAAGCAACTGACTTCTCACTCTCTGAAAAGCATCGGAAACCGTTTCGGAGGGCGTGACCATTCAACGGTTATACACGCCTGCAAAACGATCGAAAACCGTATGGAAATGGAGATGGCTTTTCGGGACGAGCTAACAATCGCCCGGGAACGGCTCGAACGCTACACGCCTGGCCGCTCGGTCAGGCATGGGTAAAACAGGAAGGCAGGACACACGGTCGCTGCTCCCCTGCAATTGACTTGCAAGAACGAAACGCCGGGCGCGTGAGCGCCGTGCGTTTGCGTTCCCTCTAACTTTTCTTCAAAACAGGCAAGCCATTGGATGTCTCAGCAACCTGATAGCCCGCCGGAACGGCGTCAAGCGCTCCTTCCTTCGCCTGCTTACCGAAGTAATAAATGGTCTGCTCGCGGCCATTTTTTAGCGTGGTCCGCTTGCTGTGGAGATAATAGGTCGTTCCCTTCGAATTAGTGTGCGAGTAGGCCATGTGCGTGTGGGTATACTGTAGATAGATACGTGTTGATGGTTCCGAACAGGCGATCACTGCTGCACAGGATCGCCAAGAGAGACCTGAGCAAGGGTGGAAACTACCTGTAATCTACGAAAATTACTCTTGAAAAGGCAATTTCGCAAGCGTCTTGCGGGAATAGAAGCAAGACAAACGGAAAAATGATGTCCCGCTTATTCATCCGGCAGAGGCGCCTGCTCGCTTGTGTGCAGATATGACGTCAGATCCAGCACTTCTTCGTCAGTGAGTGCGCGAAAGAGACCCTCCGGCATAAGCGAATTGGCAGACACCTCTCGCGACTGGATTTCGGACTTCTCGAGAACCACGTCCCCGCGCCCGACGATGCGCAACGTCAATTGCCGATCCGTCTCGTTGGAAACGTTTCCTATAAGAGTCCGGCCGTCACGCATGGTGACGATCACCATCCTGTAGTCGTCCTGGATCTCTGCACCGGGGGTCAGCACATTGGAAAGCAGGTACTCGATATCCGTCCGATTCGACCCTGTCAGATCGGGACCGATCAGCCCCCCCGAATCATACATGACATGGCACGCACTGCAGACAATGTCGTAAAGACGGCGACCATTCGACGGGTCCGCGGCGGCAATCGCTTCCGGCGTAAGCAACGCGCGATAGCCCTCGAAGACCTCGTCGTCGTCGGAGAGGTTGTCGTCGATGGGGCCCCATACTTCTACAAACCCGGTCCCCACAACCCGCCGCAACTGCCGCGCGACATACACGGGCACTTCCTCCCGCGGGATATCGCCGGACTTAATGGCCTCTGTGAGCATCCACCCATACGTTGGACGGGACGCCAGCGTCTCAAGCGTCGCACGCTTCTCGGTGGCATTGAACGCCGGATATTCCTCCATCAACACGGCGCCAAGGCCCTCCCGATCGAACGTCGCCACTGCCCGGATAGCATCGATCCGAAATGCAGGATCGCGAATAAGCGCCGGGATCTCGGCAACGAGCCCCTCATTCTGCGTCCCGACAAGGCTGCTCAGCGCACCGCTGCGGCGGTCCGTATCCAGCGATCCGTCCCGGAGCACATCAAGAAGCGCCTCCCCTGCACCCGTATCCCCGAAAATCTGCGCAATTTCAATGGCTAACGGGGCCATCTCCGCATCTTCCTGCAGCATAACATACAGGGTATCCCATCCGGGAGGCGATGCGACATCGCCGTACCCCTCCAGTCCATCCCGCATACCTTGCAGCAGTTCCTTACGTACTTCGCCATAGCGGGAAAGCGCTTCCGTGAGCGGCCCGAGGGCATCCGCATCCACGGTACGCCGCGCAATGAAGGTAGTCACAAGGGGATGGTTGCTCCCCGCCGCAAGGACAAGAGCCCGGTCAGGATCCTCCGCGACAAGCGGTTCCACCCCGAACCAGATCATCTTGGGAATGTTGTGATCGCCGGCATCCTCCTCCCGTCCGAGCAA
Organism: Rhodothermales bacterium; assembly: GCA_028283985.1. Classification (GTDB taxonomy): domain Bacteria; phylum Bacteroidota; class Rhodothermia; order Rhodothermales; family VXPQ01; genus VXPQ01. Next base: position 4,699 of record JANQSQ010000299.1, read on the forward strand.
GCCCTCTGCAATGGTCCACCTGTTTTCATGGGGCATTCGCTGCAAGGCGGAAGCCAGATACTTACGCACTACGGGAGCCGGGTCCATCTCTGCCATATAGGCAAACCGCTCCAGGGCAGCTTCACTGGGATCCATATCCTCCACAAGCATCCGGACAGCCCATGCACGCACATATTCGTCCTCGTCTCGGAGCGCTTCCAACAGGCGTTCCTCGTCAAGCGAGCCGGTGACATGCAAGGACCACATCCCTCGCAGGCGATAGTCCGGATTCGCATGGGCATCGAACTGTGCACGAAGCGCCTCCTGCGCTTCCGCATCGATCGGTCCCTGCACTGCACGGTGTTGCAGAATGACTCTCGCGCGGCGCGAGTGCCAATCACTGGCGCTCGTTTGCAGAGCGGCTAACTGCATATCGGACAGGTTTCGGAGATCGTCGTAGCGTCCTTCCCATTCCTCCGCAAGCGAGGTTTCGGGAGTGATACGAAATATCCGGCCTGTATCCTTGTCCAGCACATCGTTGCCACAGATATCGCCATCATGCCAATCCAGTACATACAGTCCTCCTTCGGGACCCACTTCCATACTGAAACCGATCCACTGCGCATTGTTGGCCAGCATGAAGTCTTCGCCGTGACTCGCCACATATCCCGATCCCTTGGGAGTGAGGATATCCGAAAGCACCGCATGTTCGTGGATGTTCGCCATGAATAACCGTCCCTGATGCTCTTCCGGGAAAGCATCCGACTGGTATACCCGGGCGCCTCCGTGCGCCGATCGATGGCGGTGATCGACGATCGCGCGAATATCGCTGTATACGTACGGATTGAAATGCTGCCCGCCCTGGCGATGATAAATGCCGCCCTGGATGACATGGAATACATGAGGTATCACACAGGCCGTGATAAAAAATTCGCCCTTGGCGTCATAATCGATACCCCACGGATTGCTGAAGCCGTGCGCAACCACCTCAAAACGATGCTGTTGCGGGTGGTACCGCCATACCCCTCCGTCTATGTCGACGCCCTCTCCCTCAAGAATATCTTCGGGAAAGGGGTCGCCATATTTGTAGACCTGCTCTCCGGGGTCCGGTTTGTGAACCCTGGAGGGGGTGGCAAACCCCTCCAGCCCATAGAGCCAGCCGTCCGGTCCCCAATGGAAGCTGTTGAGCGTCTCGTGGCGATCCCGGATGCCCCAACCCGTAAGAAGAATTTCGATGTCGTCCACGTCGGCCACATCGTCTCCGTCGCGATCCGGAATGAACAGGAGATGGGGAGGCGCACCAAGATACACCCCGCCGAATCCAACCGCGATCGCCGACGGAAACGGTATACCCTCCAGAAACACACTGCGGCGATCAGCCACGCCATCCCGATCCGTGTCCTCCAGAATGAGAATGCGGCTGTCTCCAAAGTTGGAGAACCCGACCCGGCGGGTTTCATAGTCACGATTTTCAGCGACCCATAGCCGCCCGCGATCGTCCCAGGCAAAGGCCATCGGCTGCGTGATCATCGGCT
>JANQSQ010000301.1 GCA_028283985.1 Rhodothermales bacterium
AATGAGGAATGACGCGGCCAGCGTGCCCCTCTCTGCCTCCCGAAGGGCGCTTCACGACCACGACGACCTGAATCCCCAATGTTTCCCTTTAATTTCAACGATGCAATTATAATATCGTTTACGCACGAACGTGAAGCGCTGAACGAAGTGGACTTGATTAGAGTATCCTTAATGTGACCACACTGTGGGTTCCCGGTCCCAGCGATGCGCCCGGAGTGCGTCGAGAAGATCGGCGTCGAGGGCGCCCTTGTCGCTCGCGGCGATATTGGCCTCGACGTGGCGGAGCTTTCTCATGCCGGGGATAATGGTCGATACGGCGTTGTGCGAAAGAATGAACCGCAACGCCATTTCCGGCAGGTTCATACCTTCAGGCAGTATCGTTTTCAGTGCTTCGGCGCGCTCGACGGTCCGGGCCAGATTCTCCGGGCCGAAGTAAATGTTGCGCCAATCGCCTTCCGGCCAGATGGCGTCTTTGGTGAGATTTCCTGTCAATCCGCCCTCGTCGAAGGGGACCCGGGCAATGACGGCGACATCCATTTCCATACAGGCCGCGAACAATTCGTCTTCGGGCGCCTGATCGAAGATGTTATAGATGACTTGTACGGCGTCCACCAGGCCGCTCCGGACAGCTTTTACCCCGTTCCAGGGTTCCCACCGGTTCAGGCTGATACCTATTCCCCGGATAAGGCCCTGTCGCCGGAAGTCCTCCAGCGTGCCGATCCACCTGTCGTCGTCGAGCCAGTCGTCTTCCCATACGTGGAGTTGCATCAGATCGATATGGGCGAGCCGCGTATTTTCGAGGCTTTGCTCGATAGACGTCTTCACATAGTCGGGCGGAAATACTTCGTCCAGCGTGTATCCCCGCCGGCTGGGCCACTGGCGATTCTTCGGCGGCACTTTGGAAGCCGTGTACAGGGTTTTATCCGGATGTGCCGCTACCAGCTTCGCCAGCAACTGCTCACTGTGCCCTTCTCCATAAGCCAGCGCCGTGTCGAAGAAAGTGCATCCCAACGCAACGGCCCGGTTCATGGAGTGCATGGATTCGGTATCATCGGAATCCGGCCATTCTCCCATGCCCCACATTCCGTATCCGATGTCACTGACTTTCCAGTCGAGGCGTCCAAAACGACGATAATTCATATGCGGTTCTTGCTTGTTTGCGCGTAAGGTGCTGCGTGCAGCACGCGGGCTTTAGTATATTGTAACCTTAACACGGCATTCCCGTTCGGCATGGATGTTTTCCTGCGCCTGTATTCGGCAGATATTCGAACGCCCTGCCGGATATTCGTTCCCCGTTGCGATTTGTCGTGACACGCGCGCATTGCCGATGGGCCATTTTTCGTAAAATCTTTTCCGGATTCTCCATGGCCGTTCGATTCGGCGTTATCGTTTTTCCGGGGTCCAATTGCGATCATGATGCCTATCATGCCGCGAAGCATGTGTTCGGACAGGGGGTTCGCTTTATCTGGCACAAGGAAAGCAGCGTTGGCGATGTGGATGTGGTCATTCTGCCCGGCGGTTTTTCGTACGGGGATTACCTGCGCTCCGGAGCCATTGCCCGATTTTCTCCGGTCATGCAGGATGTGGCGCGGTTCGCCGCGAACGGAGGACTGGTGTTCGGTATATGCAACGGATTCCAGATGCTCTGCGAGATGGGTCTGCTGCCGGGTGTTCTTATGCGAAACGCTTCGCTTCGCTTCGTATGCAAGCAGGTGCACTTGCTGGTCGAAAATGCCCGTACGCCGTATACCACCTGCCTGAAGGAGGGGCAGGTCGTCCGTATCCCGATTTCGCATGGCGAGGGAAATTATTTCGCCTCGGACGAGGTGCTGGACCGGCTTGAGAGCGAGGGGCGGATCGTGTTCCGGTATTGCGACGAAGCAGGGCGACTTGCGCCGGAGGCGAATCCGAACGGGTCGGCCCGGCACATTGCAGGCATCGTGAACGAGGGGCGTAACGTGCTGGGCATGATGCCGCATCCCGATCGCTGTGCGGAAGGGATGCTTGGAAGCGCTGACGGGAAGTACCTGTTCGAATCCATCATGGACCACATCGCGGCGGCGCCGGCATAGCACGCATGTCCGCTCTTTTCGATTCGCCGGTTACGCTGTTTCTGCTTGTCGCCATCCTGCTGACGAGCGGCTATACGCTATTCTTTGATCGTTCCCTCATGGATCGCCTGGCGTTCAGGCCGTATCTGGTGCTGCGCCATCGACAATACGCCCGGCTTATCACGGCAGGGTTCGTGCATGTGAGCGGGGCGCATCTGCTGTTCAATATGATCACGCTGTACTTCTTCGGCCCCGAGATGGAGTATGTGTTGGGTCCGGGTTCTTTTCTGGTGCTGTACTTCGGATCCGAACTGGCGGCGCACGGGCTTTCGCTGGCGTTGCACAGGCGTTCTGTCACGTACGCGGCGGTAGGCGCTTCCGGCGCGATCAGCGGCGTACTGTTCGGCTACTGTCTGTTTGCGCCGCTCAATCCCATCTACATTTTCTTTGTACCGGTAGGTATTCCCGCAGCGCTCTTTGCGGTGGGATATGTCGTGGTCTCGATGTATGCGATGCGGCGTTCGCATGGCGGTGCAGGGGGCGGCATTGCGCACGAGGCGCATCTCGGCGGTGCTTTAGGCGGGCTGATGCTCACGATCTTGCTGGAGCCGCGGGCAGTGGAGGTGTTTCTGCAGCAGTTGGGGATGATCGGAGGGTAGAGAACGTTCCGGCGCGCTGATCCATAGCTCCGGCGTGATGTGTATGCAACGTAAACATGCGGCGCGGCGCCTGCATGTTCGCGGTCGTCCATTGGCTCGTTTTGTGAAAATATCCGATTCCATGTTTTGCTTTACGGTTTGAGTGCTTCGAATTACATCCGTTATTTCCGGGACTATATAGAGGGGTATCTTTCCAGTATTTCAAAAAATATCCGTTATTGTTTGCTTTATTCATCACTATGTCCTACCTTATCTTTACCTCATGCGCTGGAGTCCTCGTCCGGCCCGGTTGTTTCCTTACTGTTTTATACGGGCCGCGGGGTATCAGTCGCGCTTTAGTGGGCACCGGGAGCCCGGTCTGCATGTCAGGCCGGGCTTTTCGTTTTGCTCAGGTGGAATTTCTCGAAAAATGTCCGGAGGAACAGAGTCTGCATTGCAGGATCCGATCGAAGATCCCGCCCGTTTAAGATGAGGCGGGGTGAGTAAAGATCAACGCGACTGACTGGATGTGTATGCTTAGACGAGGCCAATGCAGGCGTGAAAGGAGGGGGCATACTATGGAATCGGAGGGGGAAAATCATGAGTAGCGATTTGAAGATCAGGAAACTGCGTCTGCGCAATTGGAAGAATTTCGCCGATGTGGATGTCTCCATAAAAGATCGCGTTTTTCTTGTTGGGCCTAACGCGTCCGGGAAATCCAATTTTCTTGATGTTTTTCGATTTCTGCGTGATCTCGCCCTGGCGGGTGGAGGGTTTCAAGAGGCCGTTCGTCGCCGCGGCGGAGTGAGCGCCATCCGGTGTCTGGCGGCGCGGCGCCATCCCGACATTGAAGTTTGTGTCGATCTGACGGATGAAAAGGCAGAGGTCGTATGGACGTATGAACTGGTTTTTTACCAGGACAATCAACGCAGACCTTTTATTCGCGGGGAGCGTGTACTGCGGAACGGGGAGTTACAGGTTAATCGCCCCAATGCGGAGGACAAGGACGACCCTGCCCGCTTGACACAAACCTACCTTGAGCAAGTGAACGTCAATAAATCCTTTCGATCTATTGCCGAATTTTTCACTGCTATCCGATATTTGCACATCGTTCCGCAACTGGTGCGCGATCCGGATCGTTCGGTGGGCCGGATAAACGATCCTTTCGGCGGCGATTTTCTGGAACAGGTGGCAAAGACGCCTGAACGGACGCGCAATTCGAGGCTCAGACGCATCCAAAAAGCGCTTCAACTGGCGGTTCCTCAACTCGAAGAGATTGATCTGCACCGCGATGCTCGCGGCACGCCGCACCTTCGAGGAAAGTATCAGCACTGGCGTGCGCAAGGGGCCTGGCAGACGGAAGAACAATTCTCGGATGGGACCTTGCGACTCATGGGGCTTCTTTGGGCTGTTATGGAAACAGGGGGTGCATTGCTTCTGGAAGAGCCGGAGCTTTCGCTTCACACCGAGATCGTACGTGTCTTGCCTCAAATGCTGGCCCGGGTTCAGCGGAGAAATCACAGGCAGGTATTACTGAGTACGCATTCGCCGGAATTGTTGCAAGATGAGGGAATTGGGCTTGACGAAACGTTGCTCATTGCTCCCCAACCGGCTGGCGCTACGGTCACTTCAGCCGCATCGCGTTTCGAGATTCGCCAGTTGATAGAGGCGGGGTTCTCGCTTGCGGATGCGGTTATTCCCCAAACCCGGCCTGACCGAGCCGATCAGTTGGCCCTGTTTGGAGATTTGTGAACGTGTCCGTACCCGTTTCCATATCCGCAGCGGTCGAGGGCGCTGTCGACGAGGCGGTTGTGCGTAGACTTGTCGCTCATGCGGGTGGAAAATCCGGCGCCATATACGGCAAGAACGGCAAGCCCGCTTTGCGAAGCAAGATCGATGGCTATAACAATGCGGCTCGTCATGCAGCATGGGTGGTGCTTGTCGATCTTGACAACGATGCTGCCTGTGCTCCGGGGATGTACGATATCTGGGTGCCGGATCCGGCGCCTTACCTTTGTTTTCGAATAGCCGTACGTGAAATCGAGGCTTGGCTCATGGCGGATGCGCAAACTCTTGCACGGTACTTGTCCGTGAAGCAGAGCGGGATATCCCGGGATCCCGAGAAATTACCCCGGCCGAAGGATGCCATGGTTAACCTGGCGCGTACTTCGAGGAGCAGGAGCATTTATAAGGATATGGTGCCGCGGGAGGGCAGCGGGCGTCGGGTGGGCCCGGCATACTCGTCCAGAATGACAGAGTATGTTGAACGGTACTGGAGACCTGATGTAGCAGCTGAACGTGCCGATAGTCTTCGACGAGCGATTCATTGTCTGCGCAGACTTGTACAGGGCCAAAAGGAAAGCATAAATGTATGATTTCCGGGGTATGGAAAAGGTCGCCGCGATGGCTTGTTCATGGCCAGCGCTTCGATCCTCATTTTCTTTTTTCCACCACCTTTTTTCAGACGGTGTACACTTTGTTGAAAACTTGTGAAATAAAATTTCGTCAGGGTATTGACGCATCCGGAAAAGGCGCTTATAATGCATTCAGTGCCTTCGGGCACCGTTCCTTGAAGCGACTGAGTACTCTGGCTGCATGAGGCGCCCGTGCGTCCGTCCCCTTCACTTCGGTGCGGGGTATGCATAGGCTTGATGAAGCGGTTGACAAGGCCGGCTTTCCGGAGCGCAAGTACACGGTGAAACGGCGGCGGAAATGCCGACGTGGAGTGTGTAAGCGCGGCGAAGGAGGCCGGGGGAGTTGGCTGTGGAAAGTGTATGGATACAGGAAGAATGGGTAACCAGAAGGCCTGTGGCGCTTGAACCGTCTGCCCATGCGGTTCAGCTGTCCAGCAATCGGGAAACCGGTAGTCAGGCATGCGTCACCATGTCGGCGTCGGCACGGACTTCGGTCAGTGGCGGCGGCGCGGGAGTCAGGCCTCCCGAATACCGTTTTCGGAATGTTGCTTCGGCGATGCATCGGAAATGCGGGAGGCCGGTCGCGGATAGGAATACCAGTGAACAGTATATTTGTGGGTTTACCCCACATCCAGGCAGAAAAAACGCCGGTTGTTATTACAGCCGGCGTTTTTTGTTGTTTTCGGGGCAATTTCACTTCGTTTTTGCCCGTTTTACACTCATTTTGTGCTTTTTTGGCCGGAAATGAGTCATTTTTGGCTATTTTTGCACGAAAACTGAACATTATAGGGGGTAATTATCCATTTTTCGCTCAAATCGGCTTTTTGGGGAGAGGTTTATAGATCAAGATACCGGACCGACAGCCCTATCACAGTATGGTGCAGGGGGCGATCTCGACGTTTCTCCGGAGCGGGCCATACCCCAGAACAGCCCCTTCCATAGCGATCCTGTCCCCCTTTTGAGGGTATTCGCAAGCGGCCTCTGACGCTCGAAAAAATAGCGCTTTACGCCCTTTGCATGGACTCCATCGGACCGGACCATATCGTAACTGACGAATCTGATATAATCGCCCTCTACCCTGTACACTATACCCGTGATTACCATAACCCGACCGCGGTGGTTAAACCCCGTCCGCTGTTCGTCTTTCTCGTATAGAATCCCTGTTTTCAGTCCCCTTTCGTTCTTTTGGGGCTGCACATGCAGGGAGGCCCCGAGCCTCGGACGCTGCACGTGTCGAGCAGAAATCAGCGTCCGAGCATTGTCCTGCGCTCGGCAAGGGCGCTTTCGATTAGCTCTCTAACCGCCGGATGGCCCACATCTTCCAGAGAGCGCATCTTCACATGACGCAGGCGCGCGCCCGTCCCCTCAAGCAGGGCCTCAGGGTCTTCCAGAGCCACACCCTGATAGAAGCCGAGATTCACCCATCGTTTGTAAGGCAGAATGTAGACATAGCCGTCAATCATTTGTCTTGATCCCACGCCATAGGTTGCAGAGCGGTAACCGAGGCGGACCACTTCGCAGGCGCCGGGATCGATTTCGAAAACCAGCTCCCGCAGCGCTTGCGCGATGGGACGGAGAGGCTCTTCCGTGATCCGGAGCAAGTCCTCGAACGTTCCGATTCTGGCTTTGGACATGCCTTGCCGCTTCCTTAGGGATACTCTGATCGAAGCGGTTTTGATCAGAGTATCCCTAATTTCATGGAGATCAGGTATGCATGTGTCGGAGCGTCAGGGCATTCCGTCCGATCCGCAGGGTAACTGCCGCACGGCCCTATGCCAGGGCCTTTTCCATCATCGCATATTCCTTGTCGACGACGCCGCCGAAAGAAACGAGCGCATTCCGCTGGCGCACATTGGATTCGAGAATCCAACTCAGTTCGCCTGCGTCGTAGCCGCGTTTTGTGCCGTCGCGGATCACCGCAAGGTTCAGGATAGCGTCCAGGCCGCGTCCGTGATATTTTTTCCGGAGGCCGAGGATGGGAGTACGGATTTCCGTGATTCCGCCGAATTTTTCCCGGATCAGTAACTGGAACACTCCGAAGGGAAACAACCGCCCGATGCGTACATGCCCCAGCAACTGATTGATGTTGGGCAGCGATACCGAAAATCCCACGGGTACTCCGTCGTCCTCCACAAAATAGACGATGTTCGGATCGACGATCTGCTTCATTTGCCGGGCAAGCTGGGCAAATTCCCCCTCCGTCATCGGAACATGCCCCCAGTTGTTTTCCCAGCCATCGTTGTAGATGTCGAGAATAGCCTGTGCTTCTTCGTCGAATCGTTTCATGTCCAGCGTGCGCAGTGTCACGCCCGGGTTGCGCTTTTTGACGATCTCGACGCCGCGTTCGAGTTTGGCGGTCTTCACATATTTCTTGTGGATATAATACCCCCACATAGTCATCACGCGCTTGAAGCCATACCGCTCCAGAAAGGACTCGTAGTACGGGGGGTTGTACGGCATGAGAATTCCCGGCTCCTTATCGAATCCGTCCACCAGCAGGCCGCAGGTATCGTTGATGGAGGGATTCGTGGGGCCGCGCACGCCAGTCAGGCCCTCTTCCCGCAGGTGATCGGAAGCGGCGTCGAGGAGTGCTTCCGCTATCGCATAATCCTCGATAGTTTCGAAGAACCCGAAATAGCCCAGGTTATCCTCGTAGGTCTTGAGATGCATGCCGTTTACGATGGCGGCGATGCGCCCTGTGACGGTTCCGGAAGCGTCGCGGGCAAGAAACGGATAGATGGCGCCGTGCTCGAAAAAGGCGTTCTTCTTCGGGTGCAGCGTGTGGCGCATATCCTGCCGGAGCGGAGGTATCCAGGCCGGATAGTTGCGGTACAGGCGGTACGGGAAATCAATAAATGCCTTGAGATCACTCCGGGAGCGGACGGGACGAATGGTCACGGAGCGTGTGGTCATGCGAGCAGAGGAATGGCAGGCACGGGTGCGACCGGCAGGGCTTTATGGCTGGGCGTTTGCCTGTACCGTCTCCGTCAGATATTTCTCGCGTTCTTCGAACGTTGCCGTACCGTTTCTGTTGACGATACCGTGTTTTATTCCGACGCGGGTAAATTTTTCAAGGATAAAATCCAATTCGTCGTTTGAGTGCGTCGCCATGAAGGAGGTGCGCATGAGAGATTGGCCCTGCGGTACGGCAGGAGGGGCGACCGCATTGGCGAAGACGCCTTCTTCGAGGAGGTCGTGCCAGAACTTGAAACAGGTCAGCATGTCGCCGATAACGACCGGAATGACCGGGGACTGACTGGTCCAGATATTGAATCCGAAATTCCGGAAGCCGTTACGCATATAGTCCGAAATTTCCCAGAGGCGCTGGAGACGCTCGGGTTCGGTCTCCAGAATGTCCAGGCACTTAAGGACCGTAGCCACACTGGGCGGCGGCATGGAGGCGCTGAACATGTGCGTGGAACTGCGATGGCGAACAAACTCGACGATGTCCCTGGTCGCCACACAGAATCCTCCAATTGAGGCGAAGCTCTTCGAGAACGTCCCTGTGGTCAGAGGCACCCGGTCGCTGAGATCGAAATGCGCTGCCGATCCGCGTCCGCCCGGTCCAATGACGCCGCAGGCATGCGCGTCGTCAAGCAATAGCGCTGCCCCGAATTCTTCGGCGAGTTCCACCAGTTCCGGCACCTTCGCAATGACGCCGCTCATGGAGAACACTCCGTCCGTAACGATCAGCTTGCCCGCTTCCGGATGGGTCCTGCAGGTTTTGGCAAGCAATCTCCGCAAGTGATCCATGTCGTTGTGCCGAAAACGGATCGTCTCTCCCATGCTCGCGCGCGTACCCGCGGTGATGGAGGCATGGTTATCCTTGTCGGAGAAAATGAAATCTCCCTTGCCGGCAAGAGCCTGAATCACCCCCTCGTTTGCCATATATCCTGTCGAAAACACTACGCAGCCCGGCGCCTTCATGAAGGTGGCGAGCCGCTCTTCCAATTGGATGTGCAGATCGAGCGTGCCATTGAGGAACCGGCTCCCGGTGCAGCCGGTGCCGTACTTCTTGATGGCGCTCACGGCGGCTTCCTGTACGCGGGGATCGGATGTGAGCCCCAGGTAATTATTGGAACCGGCCATAATGACCTCGCGTCCGTTCAGCATGGCGCGGGTGCCCTCGTTCCGTTCGATCATGCGGAAGTACGGATACAGGCCGGCTTTTTTGGCCTGCCCGTAATCTGTCGATTCGTCAAAGAATCGGTGACATTTTTCGAACAGTGTCAATTCTTTCGCCGCACAGGTATCCACTGACGCACCGTCATGGTACTCTGACTGGGAATCAAGGGGCATCGTCATATTGTCGTGATTCGTCTCGGGCGGTGTGGCCAGGGAACGGGCCTCTGTTGAAGCAAGCAGACGGAGTGCGTGGAAAATGTCCCCACAAAGTGGCGTTAACGCATTAACGGGATAAAATAAGCAATTTTCGATATTAATATCCGCATGGTTTCTTTTTCATCTGGCATCCCGGGCCTTGCGCCGGATAGGCAACAGTGTTCCGTTGCCTGAATCGCCATGTGGCCGAGATGCCCGCGGGCTGCAGGGAAAATGCCAGATTCTCGCCGACATCGAAGTCGAGCAGTTGCGCGTGGACGTATGCATCGAGGATCGAAAGTCCGTAGAACACGCCGGCGCCGATATACAGCATATCGCGATTTCTGCGAAGGGCGTTGCGTTGCTGGCGGAACAGGCCGGACAGTCTGTTCCGGAAAGCGTCCGTCGCGGCTTCTTCAGGAGAGACCCCCAGTTCGTTGAGCAGGTTCAGGTAATCCTGCTCGTAGCTTGGGGGAACGTTTACCGTGGAGATATCCCGGACAACCCACAGATAGCCGTTGCCATACGTCCGGTATCGTCGATTCGTATGGATGATTGCTCCCGTAAAACCTGCCAGACCACCCCAGACAACGGCTGCTTTAACGTATTGGCGATTACGGAGCTGGCCCCAACCGGGTACGGCAGCCCGCCAAAGTACGGCGCGGGGGGCAAGGTCATGCGCCGCGACGGTTGTATCAGGTTGTGCTGCTACGGGGCGCGTCGCCGGGAAGCCGGCCATGCATGCCATCAGGGCGACCATGCCGTAACCGATCCGGCTATCCACGATTATTTTCCTGTTATCAATTCGAGAAGACGCTCCAGATCGTCGCCGGAATAATAATCGATTTCGATCCGGCCGCCATCGCCCTGACGCCGGATACCTACCCGGGTGCCCAGGTGGTTGCGAAGTTGCACCGTGTATTGCTCGAGTTGCAGGGCGTCGCGTTTCGGTAAACCCGTTCCGGGGCTGCTCGCTTTTTTGTTTTTTCCGCCATCCGTCCGGCGGGTTTCCCGTACTCTCCGCTCGATTTCCCGTACGGACAGCCCCTCCGCCTTGATGGCGTTGAAGAGCGCTATCTGCGTTTTTTCGTTCTTTATGTTGATCAGGACGCGGGCATGGCCGACCGACACGTCCCCGTCACGGAGGCCGGCCTGGATGATTGGCGGCAGCCGGAGCAGGCGCAGCATGTTGGTTACGGCAGACCGGCTTTTGGCGACGCTGCGCGCAACGTCTTCGTGGGTCATTGCGCATTCTTCCATCAGGCGCCGGTAGGCAAGCGCTTCCTCGATCGGATTGAGGTCCTCTCGCTGGATGTTCTCGACGATAGCCATTTGCAACATGCTATCCGCATCCACCTCCCGAACGTAGGCGGGTATGCGTTCGAGACCGGCGCGCCGCGCCGCGCGCAGCCGCCGTTCTCCGGAAATGAGTTCATAACCGTTTCCTCCCGTTCGCACCGTGACGGGCTGAATAAGCCCGAGTTGCCTGATCGAGTCCGCCAGCGCGATGAGCGCTTCTTCATCGAAATCCCTGCGCGGCTGAAAGGGATTCGGCCGAATGAGCGCGATGTCGATCTCGCTGATCTGGCGAATTCGTTCGGTCGAGCGGCCGGGCGCAAGGGGCTCCTCGTTCGATTCCAGAATGGCGCTCAGCCCGCGTCCCAGCGCTTCTTTCCGTGGTGCCATGGTGTAACAGGGGATGGGTGAGGCTTATTGTACGTATTCGACCGACGGCGTATCCGCACCGGCAACGCTTCCGTCGTTTTCTTCCGGTACAATGACAGGATTGTTTTGTACAATCTCGCGGCCCAGCGCGATGTAGTTGCGCGCACCTGTGGACACCGCGTCGTAGAGCAACACGGGTTTTCCGAAGCCGGGCGCCTCCGAAAGTCGCACGTTGCGCTGGATGATCGTTTTGAACACCTTGTCGCCGAAGTATTGCCGTACCTCGTCCACTACCTGGTTTGCCAGACGGAGTCGGGTATCGAACATCGTCAGCAGCACGCCTTCTATTTCGAGGGTCGGATTGAGGCGCTGCTGGACGATCCGGATGGTGTTCAGGAGTTGCCCCAGTCCCTCGAGGGCGAAGTATTCGGTTTGCAGAGGGATTACTACCGAGTCGGACGCTGTGAGTGCATTGACCGTGAGCAGACCGAGGGAGGGCGGGCAGTCGATCACGATGAATTCGTAGTCCTGCCGGATGGCGTCGAAGGCTCGTTGGAGGCGGTACTCCCGCTTGGCCAGGTCCGCGATCTCGATTTCGGCGCCGACCAGATTGATGTGGCTCGGCACGACATGGAGCGCTGGAATCTCTGTCTTTTGTACGATAGCCCGGATTTCGGCGTTGCCAATGAGCGCCTCGTAGATGGAATGACCGCGCGTTCCGTCCTGTATGCCGGTTCCGGAGGTGGTGTTGGCCTGGGGGTCAATGTCCACGAGCAGGACGGAGTGCTCCATCGCTGCCAGCGATGCAGCAAGATTGATCGCCGTCGTTGTTTTGCCCACGCCGCCTTTCTGGTTCGCAACCGAAATAATTTTTCCCATAAATAGCGGTCAGGGTCGTAGTGCCCGGGTAGAGATTCGTATCTTCGATATTCACTGGATCGTGTCGTGTTCCGGATCGGCGAATGGTTTTAAGGATACTCTGATCGAAACCTCGTCGCTCAGCACTTCGCTTTCGCGCGTAAATGACGTCATGATTCCATCGTTGAAATCAGCGGATTCGGTGCGTCGCGGACGTAACGCGCCCTTCGGGAGGCTGCGAGGGGCACGCTGGCTGCGTCATTCCTCATTATGCGGGGCCACCACGCTACACTGCTTCGTCATTCCTTGCCACCGCACCTCTCTCAGCCTCTGAGCTCTGCGGGGTCTGGTTTTCAGCCAGGCCAGGCGCCGCGAGCGCAGTGTGGCCCAGCTACATAAGCGAGCGGCAACGCCGCATGGCGGGAAAACAGGCCCCGCCCTTCGGGTTCCGCCGGTCACGGCGCCGCTCTTCGTTGCTCGTCGCTCATTTGGAACCGCCAAACTTCACTCCT
>JANQSQ010000313.1 GCA_028283985.1 Rhodothermales bacterium
GGGATCCGGTTTCTTATCCGGATTCATTGCCAGGACCGAGTGGGTGCAACCCCGTTTTCGCTTCAACCGCGTGGAAGGATTCCACGGAGGGTTGTCCACGAAATACGAATCGGATCGTTTTTACCTGGAGGGCGGCGGCGGTTGGAGCCGTGAACCGGAATATCCGTGGTCGTACGATATCTCGAGCGAAATCCGGATCGGGGCGGAACGACGCGGCTTCATCGGCGCATCGTATTTCCACGGGGTCGAGCCCCGGATACGGTCAAACTGGTACGGCGCCATGTACGCCACCATGTACAGTCTTTTCGGGGCCGGAGATTACTTCGACTATTTTCATAACCGGCGAGTGCGCATCTCCGGAGGGTATGATCGGGACCGCTTGCGGATTACGCTTGCCCTGCAACGCGAAATCCCCGAATCGGTCGAAGCGGTCACCGCCTACGATCTTTTCGGCAAACCGGGCAAGCCGCGCCCGAATCCACCGGTTGCACATAAAGAACTACGATCCGCCTCTGTGACCGTTCGTTATGGCGACCCGGCAGACCTGATGACCACGCTGTTGGGCGGAGGACGTTACGCCGAACTGGAAATAGAGACTGGTGACGATGAAAACTTCTATGAGGACTACCTGCGCGTCGCCACAAATATCCGATGGACCTTTCCGACCTTTTTCTCGCGCAGATTTCTGCCGAATATGCTGTCCGTCCACTTGACGGCAGGAAGCCACCTCGGACATCTGCCCGTTCAGCGATTTGGAATCATAGACGGCGCCTTCGGGAACGGCTTTGTCTTCGGCACACTCCGTACGCTGGTCGGGCGTCCGTACGAGGGGGATCGGTATGCCGGATTCTTCTGGGAACACAACTTTCAAACGACGCCCTTCGAAGTGCTGGGTCTTCAGGGTCTGGCGCAGCGAGGCTATGGCATCATCGTCGGCGGAGGCCATGCGCGAACCTGGATATCGCCCTCCGCCCCCGTCGAACGGCCCGGCCTTCATCTTTCCCCGGAGGGCATGCACCATGAAATAACCGTTGCGCTGAACGGCATTTTCGGCATCCTGCAGGTCGGTTTTTCCCAAAGGCTCGATAAACCCGACCACAATATCGGCATCGGCATGAAGCGATTTTTTTAATAGGATCGCCGGTCAAGCACCCGGTACTGGATCGCCTCTGCAAGGTGTTCAGGCCGTATCGTTTGGGATGCCGCCATATCCGCAATGGTGCGAGCCACCTTGAGTATGCGGCCATACGCCCGGGCGCTAAGGCCCAGCCGCTGAATAACCGTTTTCAGAAGATTTTCCCCCGTGGCGTCCAGCGAACAATATTTCCGGACAAGCCGCATCGACATCTGGGCATTGCAATGGGCATTGTGCGGCAAGCCCTTGAATCGCTTGCGCTGTATTTCCCGCGCAGCCAATACGCGGCGCCGTACATCCCCCGACGATTCGGCCTCTCCC
>JANQSQ010000347.1 GCA_028283985.1 Rhodothermales bacterium
ATCCTGTGCGTCACCCGGCGCCGGAGCCCGGGCCCCATCGCGCAACCAGGCTATCGTTTCGTCCGAGCCCGTAGCAATGAGCGCATCGGCCCCGACCAACAGTTCGGGCAGGAGCGCGAAGTCGGCCGCGATATCCGGGGCGAACCGGCACAGGTCGGCAACAAAAGCTGGCAACAATGCCGGGGATTTCGACGAAACGCTCCCGAGGTAACGATTCCCGGTCAGTATCACCGCAAGGAAATCCTGCAAACCCACGAGCGGAATATTCCCCGCGTTCAGCACCCCCACCGTGCAGGGAAAAGAGGCGCTCCGCCCTCCGGTCCATGTCTCCAACGCCTCTTCCGTAAGCAGCGACATCTGCTGGTTCACTGCAAACGCCACCGCTTCTTCCGTAAAGGTATTGGCGGCCTCCAGCGTCTCCTCCACAGCAACCTTCCTGTGGTCGTAATCGGGATCCGTCCAGGCATCGGCTGCTGCCGACGCCGCCCTGACAAGTTCGCGCCGGTCAAACATCTTCCAGTAGAAAGTTGCATCCCCGGAGTTCGGCGTTTTCCAGCCGTCCAAGCACTTCGAAGCCATCGCCTCGCTGCACGGCGCGATCCTGCGTCAGCAATGCGGAAGCAGAATACGCATTCGCGAGATCCAGTACGGCCAACGCGCCTTCCCGGCCTTCTTCCAATGACTCGAAAGGACAGGCCGGATCGACCACCCGGAAACGCATCCAGGGAGGAGGGTAAAAAACACCTCCCTGCCGGGAATAACACGAGCTAAGAAGCTCGCACATGCCGTATTCGCTACGAACGGATACATCGCCAAAACCCTCTCTGAGACGCCGGTGCAGGGCGGCTCGCGTGATTTCGCGGCGATGAGTCTTCATACCTCCCGTTTCGATGACTATCGTATCGGGGGGCAGGGAAAAAGAGGCGGTTTCCAGCAGGTCGAGCAGGCCGAACGCCGCCCCGAACACAATGAGCGGAACCCCCTCGTCCCGGCTCCGATCCGAAAGGTAGTGCAAACGCTCCGGAGCATCCAGCACCGATCCGCTCCCCTCCACCCCGAACCGGCGCATCAGAAGATCCACCATGTACAGCAGCGACGAAGCGCCGCCCTGCTCGATATATCCGGGAAGGCATGAGGCAAACAGAAATGGACCCGCTCCGAATTCACGGGCAAAGTGTACGGAAACCGACCGCTCGTAGATCGACAGGTCCCGGACGTAATGCCGGCTGCGTACGCCGCTCCCGGTTCCGCTGCTCTCAAACACTTTTTCCGCCTCCTCCGGCGGAAACGTGGTGACGGGAACCTGTTTGAAAGCCTCTATGGGCAAAAAAACGGGGTGGCGGGCTGACGGAAGAAAAACAGCCTCCATCTGACCGGAACGCTCGCGGAATGTTCGGTCGGCAGCATTTTCCAGCCCGGAAAACGTTTTACTCCATTGAGGATAAATGGCTTTGCAATACCGGCGGTATACGGGATTACGCCCATACTGGCGCGCCAGCGCCGCCTCGGCCATCTCGTCAAAAGCGGCAGGGGTCTCGAGGTCGGTAAATCCCCGGATTACGTCGTCGATCGTCATGGAACACGCATTCCGGCAAGCGTATGGGCAAAAAGCACATGGTTTGAAGATCGGCCACCCGGAACATTTCGCAAACCATGCACCAGAGCGTTCCTATCCCCCCGTCGGCATCGTACGGCGGGCCAGAAAACGATTCATCAGCACGAAAAGCAGGATCACGGCGCCCCATTGGGCGAAGCAGGTCATCACGCTGTACGCATCGAACGGATTGTACCAGGAATCGGGGGCATACTCCGTGGCGGACAGATACAGCCACCACACAAGCAACGCCACCGCCTGCGCCGGCACGGCAAAGCGGATCAGGAAGGCCCATGTCTTGCCCACGGACCAGTCTCCACCCCCGTTCGAAACCACATTGCGTCCAAAATCGCCCGCCCCGTATCGAACGATGGCAAGGGCTACGAATGCCCCGGAAATCATAAGAGCCACTCCCCATACGAAATCCTGATTCCCCAGAAAATCCAGATACAGCGCGGACGGTACGCCGAGCACGAAACCGAAAACGCCTACGCAGCCAATGGCCTGTTTGCGCTGCAATCCCGCGTCCACAAGCACACGCGTCGCCAATTCGATCATCGAAATCAACGAACTGAATGCCGCGAACGACAGTCCCAGAAAGAAAAGCATGGCCATGCCCCGTCCAAAAGGCATGCTGGCAAACAACTGGGGCATCCAGATAAAGGTCAGGCCGGTGGAGGCCGGACCGCTGGACTTCATTACCTCAAGCACTTCGGGACGGGACATTTCGGCGCCCAGTACGGCGAAAACCGTCCCGAAAATCATGATGGCGGCAAGAAGAGAAACCACATTATTCCCTATACCGGTAATGAATGCATTCTTTACAATGCCGTGCTTCCGCTGCATATAGGCGCCGTATGTCAGAATAAGCCCCCAGCCTGCACCCGTATCCCATGCATTCTGTGTGAGCGCCTCCAGCCACAGGGACGGACGGGTCAGCAGATCGAGCTGCGGCGTAAACAGAAAAGCCAATCCCTGTCCTGCGCCGGGCAACGTGACCGCGCGCAGCACGGAAATGAGAACGATCAGGAACAGGACGGGAATGAGCACTTTGTTCACGCGCTCGATCCCCGAAATGCCTTTCACCACAATGAACACGCCGCCGCCCATGGCCAGGGCATGAAACAGCAGCGGTAATCCTCCGGACTGGAAACCTTCCCACACCGCCGTGGCGCCTTGCAGGTCCAGGGGTAACGGCTGGGTGACCGAAGTCAGTAAATAATACACGCACCAGCCCGCCACCACGGAATAATAGAACATGATGGCCGTAGCCACGAACGCCACGAACGCGCCCATCCACGCAAATCGTTTGCCCGCAGTCTTGATGAACGATCCCACGACCCCCTTGCGCCCATGCCGCCCGAGCGCATACTCTGCGATGATCAGCGGAATGCTCCATATGAACAGGAACACGATCCAGGCGATAAGGAAAGCGCCCGCCCCTTCCGCGCCGCCATTCTGGGCGGCGATGCGCGGGAATCGCCAGATGTTGCCTGTGCCCACGGCAATGCCGAGCACGCTCAGCAATAGTCCGATGCGGCTCGTGAAGCGTTGCTCCGTATCCGAATGTCCGGGCATGATGCACTAAAAATGTAATCCGGGAAAGTAAAGTCGCGGAAGGGAATATACGGCGCGAAGAGGCGCACTGCGCATATCCCGCGCCATACGACGTCCTGCATAATATCCTAATATCAGGGCCTGTTAAGACTATGCAGCGGCGCTCTGCGTTGCTCGTCGCTCATTTGGAATCGCCAAACTTCACCCCTCGCGTCTTGATTGACGCCGCACCTGACGGAACAGAGCATTGCTGTATAGTGGTAACAGGCCCTGGTCATCCGGATGTACGGTTGCCTGACAATCGAACCGCGCCCTGCAAACGCAAGGCCTTCCCCCTCTCGCAAAATCGACAGTTCCCGATGCGCCGGGCGTCCCTCGCCAAGGTATCCGACTCGCCGCCTTCCCGCTTTCGCCGGAATGCGCTTGCCGCATCGACAGGGGTGCTACTGGGCCTCGGCTTTCCGCCGTTTCCTTTTCCCGTGCTGGCATGGGGAGCGCTCGTTCCGCTGCTGATCCTGTGGACGGAGCAGCCCTCGGCACGGAAAATGTATACGGATGCATGCGTCGCCTTCCTGATTACGTTTCTTGTTGCGTTTCAGTGGCCGCTCTTCCACCAAAACCCGAATACGGCCCTCCTGTCCCTTCCGGCCATGGTTACGATCCCCCTGTGGATGGCCGTACCGTTCGGGATATCGTCTGCATCCCGTAGGCGCCTCGGAAAGCATGCCGCGCTTGCGCTTCTGGCGGCCCTTTTCATCCTCATGGAATGGGGTCTGCGGCGAGGACCTCTTGCCCTCCCCTGGGCGCTCCTCGGTCATTCGCAGGCCGAATTTTTTCCCCTCAACCGGCTGGCCCGCTTCGGCGGCGTACCGCTTCTGACCGCATTCGTGTTTGCCGCCAATGTCCTCGGCGCCACGATACTCCTGTTCGTGAAGAAATCAATCCGGAAAAATCATGAACGAGGCGATCCGGGGCTTCGCTTTTTGCGCAGCAAGAGCCCGGTGCTCGTTCCGGGCGCCGTGGTCGGTGCAGGCCTGATCGCCGCGTTCCTTCCCCCGGACGTGCCCCGTGCAACCGGCCAGTCCCTTTCCATTGCTCTTATTCAACCGGGGATTTCCGCCGAAACGTGGGCGGATTTCGACAATCCGCAAGCCGTGCGCACGCTGCTGGCCATGTACGATGCATTGGACCCGGCTGCCATCGATCTGGCCATATGGCCGGAAACGGCGCTGCCGCCCGGGAGCGAACCGCTTCGGAGGCTGGTCCGCCGCCGCGTGGAATCCCGCGGCATCCCGCTCCTTACGGGATCAATCGACGAAGCGCCGGGCGGAAACCCCGGCCATGCCGCAAGACCCTGGTATAATGCCGCCCGATACGTCCGACCCGGCAAACCGGATGCAGTGTACCGGAAGCGCCGGCTTGTGCCCTTTGCCGAAGGCGTTCCTTTCGAGAACAGGTGGCCCCGGATGCGGCGCCTTGCGATTCCTGCAGGCGGCGTGGCCGGCTACGTACCCGGAACGTCCCCCGTGCGTATGGATCTCGACGGAATCCCGTTCGGCGTGCTGATTTGTTTCGAAACTCTTTTCGACGACACGGCCCGGGAGTACGCCAAAAGCGGAGCGCAATTTCTGCTTGCAATCACACAGGACGGCTGGTGGAAAAATTCGTTCGGGTACCGCCAGCATCTGGCGTTCAACCGGCTTCGCGCTATCGAAACGGGGCGTCCGTTTATACAGACGTCCGTATCGGGCAGTACCGCATCCATACGAGCGGATGGAGCAATCGAGACGCATATTGGTTGGATGGAACGGCGTGTCGCCATCGTACGCATAGGCCCGGCGACAAGCCCGACGCCTTACATGCGATGGGGGGACATCGTTTCTCCCGGAGCAAGCGTTATCGCCCTCATATTGTCGTTCATGGCATTCGTACGCCCCCGCAGATGACCTTGCAGGCCCCTTTCGTGTTGGCTTCGGCCTCGGAGCGTCGCCAGCGACTGCTCCGGAATACGGGTATACGTTTCGAGGTGTGTCCAAGTTACGTCAACGAACAGGTCGAACCAGGAATGTCTCCCGAAGACATGGTCCAGGTTCTTGCGCTCCGGAAAGCGCGCCATGTGGCGATGCAGTATCCCGATGCGCTTACATTGGGAGCCGATACCGTAGTCGTACTGGCGGGAGATATGCTGGGCAAACCGGACAGCCCCGCCGAGGCCGAACGGATGCTCGGGCGACTCAGTGGCGTCACGCATTCCGTATACACGGGAATCGCTCTCCTGCATCCTCCATCGAACCGGACCGTGCGCGCTTCCGAGCGTACGGACGTAACATTTCATACCTTAAGTACTGCCGAGATTACGAACTATGTGGCGTCGGGGTCGCCCCTCGACAAGGCCGGCGCCTACGGCATTCAGGACAACCACGGGCCTTTCTTCGTGCAGCGTATCGACGGAGACTACTACAATGTCGTTGGATTGCCCCTTCACCGATTTTACCGGATACTCAATGAGCACTTCCCCGACTTGCTTGCAGGAAATTACGGAGCATGACCCCATGCCCGCATTAGCCGATCTCCGCATCCTTCTCATTCAGGCCCGCAATACGGAAGATATCCGTATACAGGAACAGGATTGCTTCCGCGAGCACTGCCGTGTACGCGCCGATCAGATCACTGCCGTGAAGGTTCAGAGCGATCCGCTCGATCCGGACATGCTGAACGATGCGGATGTGGTCATGATCGGCGGCGCCGGAGAATATTCGGCAACCAGGGCTTATCCCTGGATGCCGGCCCTCACCGACCTGATCCGCCGGATTGCCGATCGCGGCATGCCCGCCTTCGGATCATGCTGGGGACATCAGATCATTGCCGGAGCCCTGGGAGGGCACGTCATTCACGACTCCGCCCTCGCAGAAATCGGATGCGGCCCCATGATGCTGACCGAAGCGGGAAAGCAGGACCCTGTGTTCGGCAACTTCCCCCAACGTTTTCTTGCAAATATGGGACATCACGACCGGGTAAGCGAACTGCCTCCCGGGGCCGTGGAACTGGTCGTCTCCGAAACGCAGGGCAATCAGGCTTTTCGCATGGGCGACCTGCCGATCTACGGCACGCAATTTCACAGCGAACTGGATGCAAGCCGAATGCGCGAACGGTTCTACAGATACCGGGGAAATTATCCCGAACTGGCCGATGAGGAGACATTCCATGCCCTTCAGGAAAGCCTCGCCGAGACCACAGAAGTAGATCACCTGCTGCACGACTTCCTGGTGGAGGCGGTGACCGGGAGATAAAATGCGGATCAGGACCGCTCGCTCCGATCGGGCAGGCGGTACACGGCCTCCGCATAATCGGCGGTGCCGCCCACCGGCGGATTGCGTTTGCGCACCGTTACTTCAATACACTCCAGGCCGGAATACGCCTCGCGAATTTCGCGTGCAATGAGAAAGGCCAGTTTCTCGATCAGATAGAACCGGTTGCGCAAAACGATCTCCTGCACCAACTGGTACACATGTTCGTAGTCCACGGTATGGGTCAGATCGTCGGTCCGCGCCGCCTCGTCGAAATCGAGCGTCATGGCCACATCCACTTCGTAGCGCCCCCCGATACGATGTTCTTCCTGCATCACTCCGTGGTGCGCATAGAACACCGCATTGACCAGTTTGACCGTTCCGTTCGCCATAAGCCGACCTGTGTGGAATGATTGCAGGGTTAAAACCGGAGCGCCTCGAGCAGGGCCGCATCTGCAGGATCGAGCGCCCCGCTGCGGTGCCGGGCCCTGAGTTTGGACACAAAAAGGGTGCCGTACAAACCCAATACCGTGTCTGCGCGGCGGCGATGTTCATCGAACCGGAGCACGACCTCCGCATCCCG
>JANQSQ010000354.1 GCA_028283985.1 Rhodothermales bacterium
CATGAGCCGCCCGCGCATGACGATCGTGGGATTCGCCTGAAAAACATAGCGCTGTCCGCTCGACACGCGCTCGTCGGTGGCAAGAGGCGCAACCAGCACCACCCCGGCCCGCTCGGCCGCCCCGGCGGAAGCTATCGCCTCGCTGCTGTAGAGCGGACCGATGATCGCCTGCACGCCAAGGAGGGCCAGTTCCTCGACAGCCCCGGCGGCACGGGCCGAATCGACGCCCGTGTTTCGGAAAATCATGCGCACGGGACGGTCGGGGCGCTGCTCGTTATGTTCGTCCACGGCTATACGCACCCCGGTAAAAATGGCCTGGGCGAGCGGCGCATCACTGCCGTCCAGCGGCAAAAGAACGCCCAGGTCGCGCGACAGCGGAATCCCGCGTTCCAACCCTTCTTCGGCCATCTCCCGGAGACGCCGGGCTGCTTCGACGTAGCTGCTCGATGGAAATTCCGACTCGAGAAGTCGGGCGCGCCCCACAGCCTCTTCGAAACGCCCTTCCCCGTAGAGCGCCTTCGCTTCCATAAGTAAAGCCGCCGTGGTCTTCGGGTGCAGATCGTACGCCGATCGGACGATCCCGAACAGCCGGCCGGCCAGGGCGTATTCGCCCTGTTCGAATGCTTCGAGGGCATCCTCGAACATTCGCTCCGCATCCTCGATTTCAGGCACATCGACAGCAGGCGGGGCGTCCTGGGCAAACGCAAGAGCAGGCGCACACGCAAAACATGCATACAGCACTGCCCGGAAAAGCAACGCGCGCGCGGGCCCCTGCATCGCAAATCGTCTCATTATTCCCATTCGATCGTTGCCGGGGGTTTGGAACTGATGTCGTATACGGCCCGGTTGACCCCTCGGATCTCATTCACGATCCGGTTGGACACATGCGCCAGAAAATCGTCCGGAAGACGCGCCCAGTCCGCTGTCATGCCGTCCACGCTGGTCACTGCACGGAGCGCGCATACGTTTTCGTAGGTGCGTTCGTCCCCCATGACCCCCACCGTCTGCACGGGCAGCAGCACCGCAAAGGCCTGCCATACCGTATCGTACAGACCGCTCAGGCGAAGTTCCTCGATAAAAATGGCGTCGGCCTCGCGCAGTATGGCGAGAGACTCCCGCGTCACCGGGCCTACGATCCGCACAGCCAGGCCGGGGCCCGGAAAAGGATGCCGCCCGACGATAAGTTCCGGGAGGCCAAGCAGGCGGCCTATCTCGCGCACCTCGTCCTTGAAGAGCTCCCGGAAAGGCTCGATCACTTCGAAGTCGAGTTTTTCGGGCAAGCCCCCCACGTTGTGGTGCGTTTTGATCGTGGCCGACGGCCCCTTGAACGAAACGCTTTCGATGACGTCCGGATACAGGGTTCCCTGGGCCAGAAATGCGGGACGATCGCCCGCCTCTTCCGCAATTTCGTGGGCTGCGCGGTCGAATACTTCCACGAACGCATTGCCGATGATCTTGCGCTTCTTTTCCGGATCGGAGACGTCCGCCAGACGGTCCAGAAACAGATCGGTGGCGTCCACGGCCTTCAGGCGCAGGTGAAAATGATCCCGGAAAACAGCTTGCACCTCCTCCCATTCGCCTTTCCGAAGCACCCCGTTGTTCACATAAATGCAGGTGAGCCGGTCGCCGATCGCCTCGTGCAGCAACACGGCGGCCACGGACGAATCCACGCCGCCGGACAGCCCGAGAATCACGTGGGCGTCGCCGACGGTCTCCCGTATTTCCCGCTTCTTCTCGTCCACGAAGGAGGCCCGCGTCCAGTCGCCCCGGCACCCGCAGATGCCCATGGCGAAGTTTTCGATGAGCAGGCGCCCGGCGGCGGTATGCACCACTTCGGGATGAAACTGTACGCCGTAGTGGGGAAGCCGGTCGGACGCTACCGCCGCAATCGGCGCATTGCCGGTATGGGCGATCACCCGGTAATTCGACGGCAGGCGGGTCAGGTGGTCGCCGTGGCTCATCCAGACGATGGAGCCGTCGGGTACGCCCTGGAAAAGTCCCGCCGCGTCGTCGATATGCAGATGGGCGCGTCCGAATTCGCGGCGCTCGGCCGGAGCAACCTCTCCTCCCTCGAGGCGGGCCATGGCCTGCAGACCGTAGCAGATGCCGAGCACCGGCGTCGGCGACCCGTCGCTCCGCGTCATTTCGAGGAAAGCGGCGTCCAGTTGGGGCGCTCCTTCGTCGAACACGGAGCAGGGGCCTCCCGACAGGACGATCCCTTGCGGGTTCATCGCCCGGATTTCTTCCGGAGGTTTGGTGCAGGGATGAATTTCGGAATACACGCCCGCCTCGCGTACGCGCCGTGCAATGAGCTGCGTATACTGGCTCCCGAAATCCAGAATGACGATGCGTTCGTGCCTCTTGCGCGGCCTATCCGGTCATGCGTTCGTAATCGTCCGCGGAAAGCAGCTCACCCGTTTCTGCGCCATCGGCGAGCGCAATGCGAATCATCCAGCCTTTCCCGTACGGATCGGTGTTGACATAGTCCGGGTGCGCCTCCAGGTCCTCATTGATTTCCAGGATGCGGCCCGACAAAGGCATATACACATCGGACACGGTTTTAACCGCCTCGACGGCGCCGAACGGCTCGTCCCGGGCAATCTCCGAACCGGGCGGTTGCAGTTCGACAAACACGACATCCCCGAGTTCGTCTTGCGCAAAGTCCGTAACGCCCACGGTCGCCGACGCGCCGTCGTCCTCGATGCGTATCCACTCGTGGTCTTTCGTGTAGAGAAGGTCGGCAGGGTATTTCATGGAAATTGTGGTTCTAATGCGGCAAAAAACGTCAGACTTCCGCTTCCGCAGGCGCCAGATCGAAGGTATCGAGACACGCCGTGGTAAACTCGCCCGCCTGGAAAGAGGGATCTTCCATAAGCCGGCGATGGAACGGGATCGTGGTATGTACGCCTTCGATCACGAATTCGTCGAGCGCGCGCATCATTTTCCGGATCGCGAGCGGACGGGTCCTGGCGTACACGATGAGTTTGGCGATCATGGAGTCGTAGTACGGAGGAATGGCATACCCGGCATACGCATGCGTATCCACGCGAACGCCCTGCCCGCCCGGGGTATGAAACGCAGTCACGACGCCCGGCGAAGGACGGAAATCGTTGAACGGATCCTCGGCATTGATCCGGCACTCTATGGCATGGCCCGTCATCGGCACTTCCTTTTCCGGAATGCCTTCGCCCATCGCAATGCGAATCTGGAGTTCGATCAGGTCGGCGCCGGTCACCTCTTCCGTGGCCGGATGCTCCACCTGGATGCGCGTATTCATCTCCATGAAATAGAAATCGCCGGAAGCATCGAGGAGGAACTCCACGGTCCCGGCGCCGGCATATTGTACGGCCTCCGCCCCGAGCACCGCCGCAGCGCCCATGCGGGCCCTCAACGCTGCGTCCACCACGGGAGAAGGGGATTCCTCGACCAGTTTCTGATGCCGCCGCTGGATGGAGCATTCCCGTTCGCCGAAATGCGCGACCTGCCCCTTGCCGTCTCCGAACACCTGGATTTCCACATGGC
>JANQSQ010000355.1 GCA_028283985.1 Rhodothermales bacterium
AAGAAACTGACGAACAAAGAGGACATTCGGATAAACATCAACGAAATCAAGCGTCCCGAACTGGATGCGGAACTGGTTGCTCAGAACGTGGCTCAGCAGTTGGAGGGTCGCGTTTCGTTCCGCCGGGCCATGAAGCAAGCGGTTACGGCAGCCATGCGCATGGGTGCGGAAGGCATTCGCATTCGTGTTGCAGGACGCCTTGGCGGAGCAGAGATGGGTCGTACGGAACAGTATCTTGAAGGCCGTGTCCCCCTGCACACGATCCGGGCGGACATTGATTTCGCGCAGGCGACATCCCACACCATTTATGGTTCTATCGGCGTGAAAGTATGGATATATCGGGGCGAAATTCTCGGTCAGCCTGATCTGAGTCCGAATATCCAGGCGCAGCGGCAGCAGATGCAGCAGCAGTTCCAGCCGCCGGCTCGCAAGCGCCGGGGCCGTCGGTCACGTGATGGCGACCAAGCGTCCTGACCATTGCTTTCTGTCACTCAGGGATTCGAGATAGAGGATAGCCATGTTAATGCCGAAGCGTACAAAGTACCGAAAGTACCAGAAAGGACGCATCAGAGGGAATGCGCACCGGGGGGCAAATATCAATTTTGGCGATTTTGGTATCAAAGCACTGGAGCCGGGGCGTATTACCAGCCGGCAGATCGAGGCGGCGCGTATTGCCATGACGCGTCACATGAAGCGTGTCGGCAAAGTGTGGATTCGCATTTATCCGGACAAGCCGATTACGAAAAAGCCGGCGGAAACCCGTATGGGGAAGGGCAAAGGCTCTCCGGAGTACTGGGCCGCTAATGTGAAGCCCGGACGCATCCTGTTCGAGATCGGCGGCGGCATTTCGGAAGAATTGGCTCGAGAGGCGCTTCGGCTTGCCCGGCACAAGTTGCCGATCAAGACAAAGTTTGTAATGCGCCCGGATTATCAGCCCCAGGAATCTGTCGGACGATAGCGATTATCATTGGAGCGCGCCATGTTGAAGGCAAAAGAAATTCGTGAACTCGGTCTGGAAGAGGTCCGAAAACGCATTGACGAGGAGGAAGATCAATTGCGTAGGCTGCATTTTCAGCATGCCATCGCGCAAATTGAGAATCCGACGTTGCTGCGCCGTAAGCGGCGACTGGTTGCGCGGCTGAAGACCATCCTTCGCGAGCAGGAAAACGAGGCCTGAACCGGAACGAAAAAATTATGAGCACAGACACCACTACAGAGGCTGTAGCGCGGCAGGTAAGCCGGTCGGCGCGTAAGGAGCGTATCGGCGTTGTCATCAGTGATCGTATGGACAAGACGATCCTGGTGGCGGTACAGCGCCAGATCAAGCATCCGATATACGGTAAGTTCATCAAGAAGACGACGAAGTTGATGGCGCATGATGAAAGCAACGATGCGAAGCGGGGGGATTCCGTTCGCATCATGGAAACGCGCCCGCTTAGCAAGCGCAAGCGCTGGCGTCTCGCCGAAGTCCTCGAACGGGCCAGATAGCCCCCAACACTCTCAGGGAAGCCATGATTCAGCAGGAGTCGAGACTTACCGTTGCGGATAACAGCGGCGCCAAAGAGGTGCTGTGCATCCGTGTACTCGGTGGAAGCGGCAGACGTTATGCGCGCATAGGTGATCGAATTATTGTGACGGTCAAATCCGCTATGCCGGGAGGCGCTGTCAAAAAAGGAGACGTTTCCCCGGCCGTGGTGGTGCGTACGAAGAAAGAGCTTCGCCGCAAGGATGGCTCGTATATCCGTTTCGACGAAAACGCTGCGGTGCTTTTGAACCCCCAGGACGAGCCGCGCGGCACACGTATTTTTGGGCCTGTGGCCCGCGAATTGCGCGAAAAACGGTTTATGCGCATTGTTTCCCTTGCCCCGGAGGTGCTTTAGCAGCCATGCCGAGAAAACACAACGCGCAAAAGAAGATGCATGTGAAGAAGGGGGATCGCGTACGCGTGATTGCGGGCAACTATCGGGGGTACGAAGGGAAGATCCTGGTGATTTTTCCGGAGAAGGAGCGTGTGATTGTCGAGGGGGTCAATCTCCGCTTCCATCACGAAAAACCGAGTGCCGCCAATCCCCAGGGAGGGCGTGTAGAGAAAGAGGTGCCTGTCCATGTGTCCAATGTACAACCGATCGCTTCGGACGGAAATCCGACACGGGTGGGCCGCAAGCGAATTACGGATCCGGAAACGGGGCGCGGGCAATGGGTCCGATATGCAAAAACCACGGGGGAAGAACTCGCATGAGGCATGCGCCCGCACGGAACGCGCGATTGCGGGGCGTTATTTCTCCACACCTTGCCCATTGAGATTGGACAGATGACATACACACCGAGATTGAAGGACCGGTATCGAAAGCAGATCGTTTCCGCGCTTATGAAGCAGCTCGGGTATGGGAATGTTATGCAAGTCCCTCGCCTGGAGAAAGTCGTTATCAACAAAGGGGTGGGGGATGCTTCTGCGGACAAGAAAGCACTGGACAACGCCATGGACGAATTGCGGCGTATCACGGGCAGGCAGCCCAAGGTGGCGAGAGCGCGGAAGAGTGTTTCGAATTTCAAACTGCGGCAGGGTATGCCTATCGGTTGTTTCGTGACGTTGCGCGGAGATTACATGTACGAATTTGTGGACCGTCTCATTACGCTGGCGCTGCCGCGTGTGCGTGACTTTCGCGGCGTATCGGACCGCAGTTTCGATGGCCGGGGTAACTTCACACTGGGCATCCGCGAACAGATCATCTTTCCCGAAATCGATGTGGACAAGATTGACCGCATCAATGGGCTGGACATTACTTTTGTAACGACGGCGGCGACAGACGATGCGGCGTATGCGCTCCTGCGGGAATTCGGTATTCCTTTTGTACGGCGGGAAGAACGATCCGTAGCTGCCTGACGCCTGTATGCAGTCACTTTCCCCCTGATTCGACACCTGCAATTAATAACATCTTACACGTATGGCGAAAACCAGTTGGATGGCTCGCGAAAGAAAGCGGCGGCGTACTGTCGAGAAGTATGCCGAGAAACGTCGCCTGCTCAAGGAACAGGGTGATTGGATCGGTCTGCAACGACTTCCACGCGACGCAAGCCCTGTCCGGTTACACAACCGGTGCCCGCTGACGGGCCGTGCCCGGGGCTATATGCGCGATTTCGGCATTTCCCGTATCGCTTTTCGCGAGATGGCGCTTGAAGGTAAGATACCCGGTGTGCGCAAGGCATCCTGGTAACGTTTTTCGACACAAGACGATATGAGTGGCATTACAGACCCGGTTTCAGATTATCTTACGCGCATTCGAAATGGCCAGCAGGCCGGTCGAAAGTACGTGGATATACCCGCCTCGAAGCAAAAGCGCGCAATCACGCAGATTTTGCTGGACAAAGGGTACATCCGCAGTTATCTGAATGTGGATGACGGCAAGCAGGGACTCATTCGAATCCGCCTGAAGTACGATGCGCAGGGTGAGCCGGTCATTCGCATGATGAAACGTGTTTCCACACCAGGCTTGCGCCAGTATACCAGGGCAAACGAATTGCCCCGTGTGATGAACGGATTGGGGATAGCTATTTTGTCCACATCCCGCGGCGTGATGACCGACAAGGAGGCGCGCAAGGCGCACATTGGCGGCGAGGTGCTTGCGTATCTCTATTGATTTCTGAAGCATTCCGCTGCGAATTGCAGGTATACCTACCCTATCCGTGAACCCTTGGAGAGAAGAAACATGTCTCGCGTAGGCAATCAACCCATTGAGACGGGCGACGGCGTATCCGTGGATATATCGGAGGACAATCTTGTGACCGTCAAGGGGCCCAAGGGAGAACTGTCCGTCCGGGTCGCTCCTGAAATTACGGTGGCGAAGGAAAACGGAAGTATCGTGGTCCGGCGCCCCGACGACCAGAAGCGTCATAAGGCGATGCACGGGTTGTATCGTTCGCTGATCGACAATGCGGTCGAGGGTGTTACGAAAGGGTACCGGAAGCAACTGGAAGTGATTGGCGTCGGTTATCGCGCTTCGGTAAACAATGGAGTTCTTGAACTGGCCCTCGGTTTTTCGCATCCGATTTATTTTGTGCCGCCAGGGACGGTTTCCGTCACGGTGGAGGCCCAGCGAGGCAAGAACACGGTGGTTACGATCGAAGGAACGGACAAGCAAATCGTCGGACAGGTGGCTGCGAAGATCCGGGCGCTGCGCCCTCCCGAGCCATACAAGGGCAAAGGGGTTCGCTACGTGGGCGAATATGTTCGACGCAAGGCCGGGAAGACAGCGGCTCGCTAAATGCTTTTCCGGCGCAACCCTCAGCATCTTGATTCGAGTATCCGACAGGAATTATGGCGGTGCATAAAAAGCAGGAACGGAAACGACGCGTAAAACGCGGCATGCGCGATAAGGTCGCAGGGACCTCTTCGCGTCCTCGTCTTTCCGTCTTTCGTTCGAACAGGTACATATATGCACAACTGATCGATGATCGGGCGGGCGTTACGCTGGCGGCGGCTTCGAGCGTAGAGTCTGACATCGTCGGCGATACGCCCATGGAGGTCAGCAAAGCCGTTGGAGCGAATCTCGCCCGTCGCGCCCTCGAGAAGGGTATTGAACGGGTTGTGTTCGACAGGAACGGTTACCGGTACCACGGGCGTGTGCGCGCCTTGGCGGACGGCGCCCGCGAAGGGGGATTACAACTGTAGTTTCTTACGAGAACCAGTACATTCATTCAGGTTTTGTATGGCAGCACGAAAGGAGCAACGACGGCGTGAAGCGGCGGAAGGCCAGGATTGGCAGGAGCGGCTTGTATCCGTTTCCCGTGTGGCGAAGGTCGTCAAGGGCGGGCGTCGTTTTTCATTCAATGCCGTCGTGGTAGTAGGCGACGGGCAGGGCACAGTCGGGGCTGGTCTCGGCAAGGCGAACGAGGTGGCGGACGCCATTTCAAAAGGGACGGAAGATGCGAAGAAGAACCTTATTCGCGTTCGGCTCAAGGACAACACCATTCCACATCCCGTCGTGGGTCGGCAGGATGCCGGGAAGGTGTTGTTGAAGCCCGCAGCTCCCGGGACCGGTGTGATTGCCGGGGGAGGCGTACGGGCTGTACTGGAATGCGCAGGCATCCGGGATATCCTTTCGAAATCCCTTGGATCCAGCAATCCGCACAATCAGGTCTCTGCAACCATGCAGGCACTGGAGCGGATCGAAGATCCTATGGAAGTGGCCCAGCGCCG
This sequence comes from Rhodothermales bacterium, assembly GCA_028283985.1. GTDB lineage: Bacteria > Bacteroidota > Rhodothermia > Rhodothermales > VXPQ01 > VXPQ01. The sequence goes on from JANQSQ010000355.1 coordinate 5,198, forward strand.
CGGTATTTCACTCAAGAGGGTATTCGAGGGATAAACGACCATCGGGTTTGCGCGTGCGGTGGCTCGCGGTCAGATCGTACAAGGATATGGCGAACAAGATTATCATAACACAGACCAAATCCGCAATCGGTTCATCGAAGCGCCTGGTTCGTACCCTGAAGGCGCTCGGTATCCGGCGGATGCACCAGCGTGTCGAACATACGGACTCTCCGCAACTGCGAGGGATGATCGACAAGGTTCGACATCTCGTTACCGTTACCGAAGCCTGATCCTCTTTTGAGACCAGGCGTTTTTCATTCCTGCCCTGCGTCCGCGAACGGGCGCCCATTCGAAATACATTATGGATCTCAGCAATCTGAAGCCTGTTAAGGGCGCTACTCGAAAAAGGAAGCGCATTGCCCGCGGCGTGGGTTCGGGCAAGGGAGGTCACAGTTCCACGAAGGGGACGAAGGGGCAAAAGAGCCGTGCGGGAGCACGTATTCCCGCGTGGTTCGAGGGGGGCCAGATGCCCCTTCAGCGCCGTGTTCCGAAGTTCGGATTTCACAACCGGTTCCGCGTCGAATACCGTGCCGTAAACCTTTCCTGGATAGCGCGCCTTGTGGACGAAGGCCGAATCGATGGCGCCGCGGAGGTGACGCCCGAGGTGCTTGCGGGCGCCGGGGTTGCGCGCAAGGCCGATCGGATTAAAATTCTCGGGAGCGGTGATTCCCCGCAGGGGCTTTCGGTTACCGCGCACGCTTTCAGCGCCTCCGCGAGAAAAAAGATTGAAGCGGCCGGAGGCAAGGCAACCGTCCTCGACTAATGTACGGACCGGCAACGGTCCTCTATTCCACACTCCATCATGGCGAGTATCGGCGAGAACGTACGCAACATCTGGAAGATAGATGAACTCCGCCGCCGGATTCTGTACACGGTCGGGTTACTCCTCGTGTATCGGCTGGGAGCATACGTAACGCTTCCCGGCGTGGACGCCGGTATTCTGGCGGATGTCAATGCACAAGGAAATCCGAACGATATTTTCGGTTTTCTGGACATGTTTGTGGGAGGGGCCTTCAGCCAGGCCGGTATTTTCGCACTCGGCATCATGCCGTATATCACCGCTTCCATTATCATCCAGTTGCTGGGTGCGGTGGTTCCCTATTTTCAGAAGCTTCAGCGCGAGGGCGAGGAAGGCCGCCGGAAAATCACCCAGCTCACACGATATGGGACAGTAGGCATTACCGCTTTTCAGTCCATCGGATATGCGATCAACCTGCAATATGGAGCGACCGGTCAGGCGATCGTGATCGATTCCACGTTTTTTATGATTTCGACGGTAATCGTGCTGACTGCCGGTACCGTATTCGTTATGTGGCTTGGGGAGCGCATTACGGAAAACGGTATCGGGAATGGCATATCCATCGTCATTATGGTGAGCATTATCGCCTTTTTGCCCAATGCCCTTTTCAACGAGTATACGCTCACGGATAATCTCTTCATCTTCCTGATGGAGATCGGTATATGGGCACTCGTGATGCTTGGGGTCGTGCTGGTTTCTCAGGGTATGCGCCGGATTCCTGTGCAGTATGCGAAGCGTGTGGTGGGGCGCAAAGTGTACGGCGGCACGACCCAGTATCTTCCGCTTCGCGTCAATGCGGCGGGAGTCATGCCTATTATCTTTGCACAGTCGATCATGTTCGTTCCGGCGACGGTCGCATCGTTTTTTCCCGACAGTGCCTTCATGGTCGAATTTGGACGCTGGTTCTCAGACATTTCCGGCTGGGGATATTCGACCGTGTTCTTCGTGATCTGCGTATTCTTTACCTATTTCTATACCGCCATTGCGGTGAATCCAAGGGAAATGGCGGATACCATGAAGCGTCAGGGTGGATTTATTCCCGGAATCAGGCCGGGCAAGCAGACCAGTGAGTTCATCGACAACATTCTGACGAAAATCACCTTGCCCGGATCGATTTTCCTCGGGCTTGTTGCGATTCTTCCTGCATTCGCTATGCAGGCGGGCGTCTCGCCCGGTTTTGCCACCTTCTTTGGGGGGACGAGTCTACTTATTCTCGTGCAAGTGACGCTGGATACGCTTCAGCAGATCGAAAGCCATTTGCTCATGCGCCATTACGATGGTTTCATGAAGAGCGGGCGTGTTCGCGGAAGGTATATGTAATGTAGTAATGGCGACGGCGGCAGTCCGGTCGTAAGACCATGTCCGTCTTTTCGAGCCCATGGCCTTGACGAAAAGCGCATACAAAATCGAGCGTCTGAGGGAAAGCGCGGAGCTTGTCGGGCGGACGCTTGCCCGGATAGCACGGTACATCGAGCCGGGCGTTACTACGCGCGAGCTTGATCGGATAGCGGAAGCATTCATCCGCGACCATGGCGCTGAACCGGCGTTCAAAGGGTATCGTGTGGGTAACCTGGTGTTTCCCAGCACGCTCTGTACATCCGTGAACGATACGATAGTACATGGCATTCCGAATGACAGCCCGCTTCAACAGGGGGACTTGCTGTCAGTGGATTGCGGCGTGCGGCTGAACGGCTATTACGGCGATAGCGCCTATACCTTTGCCGTCGGTGAGATTTCCGGCGAAAAGCGTGCTTTGTGCGAAACGACGTACGCGGCCTTGTACAAGGGTATTGAGCATGCGACGACGGAGGGGCGCATCGGGGATATATCCTTTGCCATACAAGAGTACTGTGAAAGCAGAGGATACGGTGTGGTGCGGGAACTCGTAGGCCATGGCATCGGCAAAAAACTGCACGAGAAGCCCAATGTGCCTAATGTCGGCGAACCGGGAACCGGATCCCGACTGGTGCGCGGCATGACGCTATGCATTGAACCCATGATCAACCTCGGGACCGCCGGAATCGTAACCGATCCGAACGGCTGGGCTATTCGCGCAGCGGACGGGAAAGCCGCCGCGCATTACGAGCACATGGTGGTCGTGCGTTCCGGCAAGGCGGAAGTGCTAAGCACCTTCGAGTATATCGAAGAAGTGCCCGGCGTTGCTTTTGATTCGCCGACTCCATACAAAATTTATGAACCTGCGTAGCCGATGCGCGTTACGTAGCGGCTATACCTTTGTTTTTCAAGAACGAGACCGAGCGAACCCATGAAAGTTCGTGCCAGTGTCAAAAAGCGCAGCTCCGACGACAAGATCGTTCGGCGCAAAGGGCGCATCTACGTTATCAACAAAAAAAATCCGAAGCACAAGCAGCGACAGGGCTGAAACCCTTCGGTGTTATGGTGCGGCGTTTTGAACGGACGCTGCCGGAAACCTGAAACTATATGCCTCGAATAGCCGGAGTAGACGTACCTCCAGATAAACGCGGAGAAATTGCCTTATCCTCGATTTTCGGGATCGGGCGTTCTCGCGCTAAAGAAATCCTTGATCGTGTCGGCATCAAGCACGATGTGCATCCGAGCGACTGGACGGAGGAGCAGACCCGAAGCGTACGACGCCTTATCGAGGACGAGTACCTTGTCGAGGGGCAGTTACGTTCGGAAGTACAGATGAACATCAAGCGATTGATGGACATCGGCTGTTACCGGGGCCTTCGGCATCGCCGGGGACTTCCTGTACGCGGACAGCGCACGCGTACGAATGCACGTACGCGCAAGGGACGCCGGAAGACCGTAGCCGGAAAGAAGAAGGCGCCGCGGAAATAATCGTACCGCCTCGATCTCTCGTAAATTCAGGGTTATATGGCGAAGAAGCAGCAAAAATCGGGACGTTCCGGTCGTTCGGCCCGGAAAAGAAACGTTATCGTCGAGTCCAATGGACAGGCGCACATCAAGGCCACGTTCAACAACGTGATCGTAACCTTGACGGATCAGTACGGGAATGTTATTTCTTGGGCCAGTTCCGGCAAAATGGGTTTCAAAGGCAGCCGCAAAAACACGCCGTATGCAGCTCAGGTAGCGGCTACGACTGCTGCTGAAGAGGCGCATGGCCTGGGTCTGCGGCGTGTAGATGTGTATGTGAAGGGTCCTGGATCGGGGCGGGAGTCGGCCATCCGGGCGCTCGCCAGCGCGGGGCTCGATATTGCGTCCATCCGGGATGTGACGCCCATTCCTCATAACGGCTGTCGTTCCCCCAAACGCCGCCGCGTGTGATCGTAGCAGCGCTACTTGTCGATAGGCAGACAGAAAAAAGTTAAGCACAGCAGACAGCGATAATGGCTCGATACAGAGGCCCCAAACAGAAAATCGCCCGGCGTTTCAAGGAACCGATTTTCGGTCCGAGCAAGGCGCTTGAGCGCAAGTTGTATCCGCCGGGTCAGCACGGACAGGGACGCCGTTCCAGAGAGAGCGAATACGCCGTGCAGCTCAAGGAAAAACAAAAGGCCCGGTATACGTATGGCCTTCAGGAACGCCAGTTTCGCAACCTGTTCGAAAAGGCGTCCCGAAAGAAAGGCGTGACCGGGGAAAACCTGCTGAAATTTTTGGAGGCCAGACTGGACAATACGATCTTCCGCCTTGGTTTTGCGCGCACGAGGCGTCAGGCCCGGCAACTGGTAAACCATGGACACATCATGGTGAATGACCGGATCGTAAATATCCCGTCGGCGCAACTGCGTCCGGGGGATACGATTGCGGTTCGACCGAGAAGCCGCGCCATGCGGCCGATCATGGAGTCGATTGCACAAAACCGACGGACTTTCGCTTGGCTCGAGGTCGATCAGGCCGATCTCCGAGGCAAGATGCTGGATATGCCGGCCCGGGAAGACATTCCGGAAAATATCCGCGAGCAGTTGATCGTCGAGTTGTATTCGAAGTAGTTGTCTGACGATTCTTGCTGGGCCGATGTGCTACGGCATCCGCTATTTCATCCCTGCAATACCTTGACCGATTGATAAGCCATGAGCAATCATGTAATCCATATGCCGGACGGCATCCAGATTGACGATGCATCGGAGTTTTCCGGGCAATTTTCGTTACAACCCCTCGAACGCGGATATGGCGTAACGATCGGGAATGCGATGCGGCGTGTTCTTTTGTCCTCGCTCGAAGGCGTTGCCATCACGGGGGTGCGGATCGACGGCGTACAGCATGAGTTCTCGACGATCGAGGGCGTAACCGAAGATGTTGCCGATATCATTCTGAATCTCAAGGAAGTACGCTTTCGCGCGACCGAAGAGGCGGAAGATGGCGCCATTCAGCTTGTGATCCGGGGCGCCGGTTCCTTCACAGCGAAAGATATCGGTGACGCAACGAATGATTTCCAGGTGCTCAATCCGGATCATCACATCGCCACGCTGGATGAAAATGCGGCGCTGAACATTGAATTGCGCATCGAGCGGGGGAGAGGGTACATCCCTGCGGATGAAAACAAGCGCGCCGACGACCCGATCGGTGTGATTGCCATTGATGCGATCTTTACGCCTATCCGGAATGTCAAGTATTCGGTCAAGCCGACGCGTGTCGGGCAAAAAATAGACTACGAATACCTGACAATGGAGATTGATACGGACGGTTCCATTTCGGCAGAGGATGCGCTGATGCAGGCCGCGACCATTCTGCGGAATCATGTGGACCTGTTTATTTCGATGGATAGCATACCTGACCCTGCCGAGAAGGCAGAGGTCGTCGATACGGAAACGCAGCGTATCCGCGAATTGCTTATACAACCCGTGGACGAACTGGACCTGTCCGTGCGTGCACAGAATTGTCTGAAAGCCGCCAATATCACGATTATTGGCGACCTGGTCAACCGGGAGGAATCGGAGATGCTGAAATTCCGGAATTTCGGGCGCAAATCTTTGGACGAATTGAAAAACGTGCTTAATGATCGCGGTCTGCATTTTGGAATGACCGAAGAAAAGTACGAGGAAAAGGCGTAGTCGGATAGTATGAGACACCAGAGAAAACGGCACAAACTGGGACGTACCGCATCCCATCGCAAGGCCACGCTTGCAGCGTTGGGCAATGCGTTGATCACGCACAAGCGCGTGACGACGACGGTGCCGCGGGCCAAGGCCCTGCGCACCTTCATCGAGCCCATTATTACCCGGGCCAAAGACGATTCGCAGCATAACCGGCGCCAGGTATTTCGGCATTTGCGGGACAAACAGGCCGTCACGACGCTGTTCACCGAAGTGGCCGAAAAGATTAAAGAGCGCCCGGGCGGGTATACGCGCGTGGTCAGGATTGGCCGCCGTGCAGGGGACGCCGCTCCCATGGCCATTATCGAACTTGTCGATTACAATGAGACGGACGCAGCGACCGGGGCCGGCGCGCAGAAAAGCGGTAAACGGACACGGCGCGGCCGTCGGCGCAGCACCAGGGAGGTAACGCCTGCGACCACACCAGAGGCAGACGAGACCCCTGCGGTGGAAGCGCCCGGGGATTCAGGCGATCAGGAAGCAGTGCACGAGGATTCCAGTGAGCAGGAGGAAACTCCCGAGGAGCCGGCCGAAGAGGCAGAGGAGGTGAACGAGACGGAAGCGCCCGCTCCGGAAGCATCCGAGGCTGCAAAGACGGAAGCGCCCAAGGCCGCGAAAGCGCAGACATCCGGGGCCGCGAAGGCGGAGGTATCCGAGGACACAAAGGCGGAGGCATCCGAAGCCGCGGATACAAAGAAGAAGTCGACCGGCAAGGCTTCAAAAGCATCCTCGTAGATAACGGGAGACCGGATCGCGGGTGCGATAGGGCCTTGTGCATCGCTGTGGCGCCCTTCGTATTTTCCCCTATGCCTTCCTCATCTTCTCTGCGCCGACGATTTTTTCCTCGCACCCGTGACGGGCGCATCGTAACCCTTGCCTTCGCAGCGCTGTTTCTGCTCGCGATGCCCCCGGTCACTCATGCTTTTCTGAATCGGATTGAGCCGTCTTTCTTCGGCGTGCCTTTTTTGTATGCGGCGCTGTTCGTTGTCTATGCGGCCCTTATCGCCGTGCTGATTCTGGCGTACCGACGGGGCGTGTAGTCATCCGAGGAATTTCAGGGCCGCATGATGGAAACCTGGGTTGTCGCCACCAGCTTGATTGGTATCTATCTGCTGGTCACGCTTGGCTTAGCCGTAGTGGCGGGCCGTCGTTTGACGGTCGATATGGAGGATTTCTTTCTCTACGGACGCCGGGCCGGCTTTGTAGTGCTCTATCTTACGGTGGTTGCCACCTTCCATTCGGCGTTTGCTTTTCTTGGCTCGGGAGGCTTTTTCTTTACGCACGGGATCGGGTTCTGGGCTGCAGGAGCGTGGACCGTGCTTGTGGGCGCCATCACGTACGTACTCGGTTCCCGTATCTGGGCGCTCGGCAAAGCGTTCGGGTACGTTACGCCGGCGGACATGCTCGCTGACTTTTACGAGTCGGAGGCAGTGCGTATAGCGGTCGCTATTGTCTCCGTGGTGTTCACCATTCTCTACATTCAGGTGCAAGCCATTGCGCTTGGTTACATCATGGATGTGGCCTCCGGCGGCCGCATTTCTTTCGAGATCGGCGTTATTGTCATGCTTGTCGTGGCGGTAGTGCACCTTACGATCGGGGGATTGCGCGCGGTCTACTGGACCGATGTGCTGCAAGGCGTCTGGATGTATATCGCTATCTGGGCGGGGGCCCTTCTGCTTTCCTTCGAACTTTTCGGGGGGCCGTTCGAATTATGGCGCCGCGTGGCTGCGGAGCGGCCCGATTTGCTCACGCTTCCGGGCCCTTCGGGCTTTTTCACGCCCGGCATGTGGATCGGGATGGTGATTACGCTTTCCTTCGGGATCGTTTTTCAGCCGCACATGATGATTCGCTATTACACGGCGGTAGACGGCAAGACCCTCAAACTGCTCGGCGCAACCACGCCCATCTATTTGATGACGCTTTATATTCCTGCAGCACTTGTAGGACTGGGTGGAGCGCTGGTCATGCCGGAACTGGAAGCGGCCGACCGCATTTTCCCCGAATTGCTTTTCGCGCATGCCCCGGCATGGCTTACCGGCGTCATTCTTGCCGGGGCTGCGGCTGCCGCCATGTCCACGCTGGATTCCATCCTGCACGCGAACATGACGGTGCTCACGCGCGATGTATACCAGCGCTATGTGGCGCGGGGGAAAAGTCAGGCGCATTACGTTTTCGTTGGGCGTGTTATTGTGCTTGCGCTTCTTGTCGCAGCCTGCATTCTCTCGCTGTCCGAGAGCGATTTACTCGTGCACATCATTACGCTATCCGGCGCCGGCGCTCTCCAACTCATGCCTGCCATTATTGGCATATGTTTTCCCGGCGGCCGCTCGCTCAGCCGGGCGGGCGTTCTGACCGGGTTGGCCGTCGGGATGGTTATTCTGTGGCTTACGCTGGTAGCATTTCCTCATCCATTAGGTATACACGGCGGGTTGTGGGCTCTCCTCGTGAATGCAGCGGTTGCTGCGGGGGTATCCTGTATGACGCCGCCGCCCTCGGGCGAAACCGTTGCGCGTGTTCACGGCGAGGTGGAGCGCTTCATAGCGCAATGAAAGGATCAGGGGATGACGGGCGGTCTTTGCCTCGAAAGCGCTGTGGGGAAACCGTGCGCAGGAAGCGAGATTTAATCTTTTAGACGTGGTTATTTGCGACGGTCTTATACAGTCGCACGCTATCCCGATGGTTTAGCCCACCATTCCATGTTGCGAGCTTCTTCCATCCTGAGCAATACCGACTTGCAGGTCGAACCGGAATTCGAAGCCGGGCTCGACGAATTGCTCGATGCGTGCCGCCAATCCCTGCGGTCGGTGGACGAGGATATGATCCGCCGCGCCTTCATGCTGGGCTACTGGGCGCATCGCAACGATCGGCGCGCCTCGGGGGAACGATTCATCACCCACCCGATCGAGGTAGCGGTGATCGTGGCCAGGGATATCGGGTTCGATGACATAAGTGTCGTCTCGGCGCTATTGCACGACACCGTGGAAGACACCGAGTTCTCTCTGGACCTCATACGAGAAGAATTCGGCGAAACGGTGTCGAACATCGTCGATGGATTGACCAAGATCCGGGGCGTTTCCTGGAACCGCGAACTGGGTCAGGCGGAAAATGTCCGCAAGCTCATGCTTTCCATGGCGACGGACATTCGCGTCATTCTCATCAAGTTTGCAGATCGTTTGCACAATCTGCGCACCATCGAGTCTCTTCCTAAACAAAAGCAGCTCAAGATTGCGAGTGAGACCCTGGATCTCTTTGCGCCGCTTGCCCATCGTTTCGGGCTGCACGCCATCAAGGCCGAGTTGGAAGATATTTCCCTGAAAATCCTCCACCCGGAAGAATACCGCGATATTGTGCAAAGCCTGCAGGCGTCCAAAGTCGAGCGGGACGGCTATGTGCGCCGTTTTATCGAACCGTTGCAGGAGCGCCTCGAGAGCGATGGCTTCGATTTCGAGATGGCCGGCCGGTCGAAGAATCTCTATTCGATCTGGCGGAAGATGAAGCGGACGGATAAGCCGATCGAAGAGATCTACGACTTGCTGGCCATTCGTATTGTCTTGAAAAGCACCGGAAAAAAAGGAAAAGAAGATTGCTGGAGGGTGTATTCGATCATTACGGATTTATACAAACCGTTGCCTGAACGCTTCCGGGATTTTATTTCGGTACCCAAGTCCAACGGCTACCAGAGTCTGCACACGACGGTTCTTGGTCCCTCAGGGCGCCGGTTGGAAGTACAGATTCGCACGGAGGAAATGCATGCCATCGCCGAGCGCGGCGTGGCGGCGCACTGGAAGTACAAGGAGGCTGTGAGCGATAAGGATCGCGGGATGGAGCAATTTCTTGTATGGGTGCGGGATATTCTTGAAAATCCCAACCCCGAACATGCCACGGAGTTTGTCAAGGAGTTTCGACTCAATCTGTACGACGAAGAAATATACATTTTCACCCCCAAGGGGGATTTGATGACGTTGCCCCGTAATGCGACCCCCGTCGATTTTGCCTTTCAGGTGCATACCGAAATAGGTATGCATTGCATCGGGGCGAAAGTGAACGGCAGGATGGTGCCGCTTTCGTACAAACTTCAGAGCGGCGATCAGGTGGAGATCATTACATCGAAGAAGCAAACGCCGAATGCCGACTGGATGAAGTTTGTCGTTACGCACAAGGCGCGCAGCAGAATACGGCATTTGATCAATGAAAAGCGCCGCCGCAGCGAGGAGCTGGGCCGGGGAATGCTCGAGAAAAAACTGGACAAGGCCGGGCTGGATGTGGAAGAGCAGAAGTTGCGCAGAGCAGCGAACCGGCTCAAGTTTCCGAGCACCCAGCAAATGTTCTATGAGATCGGGACGGGACTTTTCGATCCGAAGGATTTTGTGGAGTTCATCAGGAACGAGTTCCGCGGGCGAAAGGAAGAGGAAGAAGAGTTTGCCGAGCAGGAAGGTCTTCGGTTGCGGTACGAAAATTTTCTGGATTCGGCTCAGGTGGCGGCCCGTCCGGCTCTCGAAATCGACGGTGAATTACATACGGACATCGTCACGCGGTATGCGCCTTGCTGCAATCCGATTCCCGGCGACGATGTGTTCGGCTACATAAGTCGCAGCGACGGCATAAAGATTCATCGCATCAATTGCCGGAATGCTCCCAGTCTGCTCGTAAACCATCCTGACCGCATTGTATCGGTGGAATGGAGCAGGCAGAAAGACGTGCAGTTTCTATCCGGCTTGCGCGTGATGGGAGAAGATCGCGTGGGGATGGTAAGCGATATCACGACCGTTATTTCCAAAAACCTGAAAACAAATATTCGTTCCATCACGGTGGATTCCGAGGATGGCGTTTTTGAGGGTACGATCGTGTGCTCGGTGACGGATCTGGTGCATCTTCGCCGCCTTATTGAGCGGCTAAAGCGCATCGACGGGATTCACGGAGTGTACCGGTTTGAGGAGTGACGGGGCTTTTTTGCCTGCGAGGCTTGTATGTCGCCTCCTTTTTTCCGTAAACTATTGCTCGTTTTTTGCCGATAAGTTCATTTATACCACAGGCTTACAGGAGAGGCTATCACCATGTCCGATGCATCCGGTACGCAGACCCGGAAAGACGTGGCTCGTCGGGTTGCAGAATCCATGGGCGAGCCGGTGTACAAGGCGGAACCCTGGGTTCGAGCGGTTATCCATGCCATCCGCGATATAATGATCGATGCCGATCCGGAGGTTCGCATCGAGTTGCGCGATTTTGGCGTGTTCGAGGTCAAGAAGACCAAAGCCAGACCGAAGGCCCGCAATCCGAGAACGAACCAGACGATCTTCGTACCCGGCCGGCGCAAGACGCATTTCAGACCGGGCAAGCGGCTAAGAAAGGTTTTGCAAACACCCTTGTCCGAAGTGACCCAGCGAACTCCGGACGGACATATATCCGAGGCCCCCATGCAAACCCCTGATGCTGCCGAAGCATCGTAGGTTATCAGATTGTATGGACGCATTGCCTCGCATCATCGGTATCGACTACGGCGCGCAGCGAATCGGCCTGGCCATGTCCGATCCGTTTCGGTTGTATGCGCAATCCCTTGGGGCGTACTCCAGTGACGAGGCGATACGGCAGCTTGCGTCCCTGAATACCGATCCCGGATTCGATACGATCGTAGTGGGGTGGCCTTTGACCTTGTCGGGTGAGGAGGGAGCCGCTACGGATGTTGTGCAGTCCTTCATTCGCCTGCTTTCCAGGCGTTTTCCCGGAAAGAAAGTCGTTATGCAGGATGAACGGTATTCCTCGGTTCGGGCAAGAAATCTGCTGGTCCGGTCGGGCGTTCGGAAAAAAGCCCGCCAGCGTAAGGAAAGAGTAGACGCCGCCGCTGCCGCAGTCATTCTTCAGGATTATATTGACGAGACGCAGGAGCGAACATTATGATCCTTCCTATTCGTTTATATGGCGATCCCGTGCTCAGGAACGGCGCTGAAGATGTCGCCGGGGACAGTGAAAGCGTCCAGCAACTTATCGACGATATGATCGAGACCATGCGGGGTGCATCGGGCATCGGTCTGGCTGCTCCTCAGGTGGGCCGCACGGAGCGCATCTTCGTGGCCGATCTGGCAGCGGAAATACAGTTTGAGCCTGTGCCGGAGGAGGCGTCACAGCCGATGGCGTTCATCAATCCCGAGATTATCTGGGAGAGTGAAGAAGAAGGCGAATTCGAGGAGGGGTGCCTGTCCATTCCGGATATAACCGAGGCGGTCAAGCGCTCTGAGCGAATCCGGCTCACGTATCTGGATCGCCATTTCCAGCCGCAGGAACTGGAGGTGGGGGAGTTGCCGGCGCGTGTGATCCAGCATGAGGTGGATCATCTCGAGGGCATCTTCTTTGTCGATCGCATAAGCGCATTTCGCAGGCGTCTTCTGCGGCGCAAGCTCCGGGACGTCGCCAGCGGCAAGGCCGAGGCCGATTATCCTTTATATGCGGGGACCAAATGAGCGAAGGATGAGGATATGGGGAATATGTTTGCCGGACGTTGCTTTTTCAGGATCTTTGCAATCCTCTTGCAGTATTCTTCTACTGCGTAGTGTGGCAGGGCGTATCGTCGGAGCGCCTGTAGTTTGCCCCTGAGACCGTCCCTTCGCCTTCCCTTGCCCCTGCGAAATCCGAAATAGATGCTTTCGAAGCGCGCGCATATCGAACGCTCAGGGGTTTTCCTGCTTGCCGTGCTGTTCTGCGGGATGGTGGCGGCCCCATTCGGGCACGACGTGTCGCATATTCGCTCGCTGGAGCATGCGCAGGACCCTGCCGAGGAGGCGGGCAGCGAATTGCCGTGCCCGCACGGCGCATCGGAAGATTTTCTTTCGGAAGAACAAGCGCCTTCGGATCATTTGGAGTGCGATCTGTGCGCGCTTCGTTCGCTGGCCGCCTCGGTTATCGAGCAAATCCAGGCCCCGGCGCTTCCTGTGCATGTGACCGGGCAGACGCTCCGGTCCGTTCGCTTCGCCCGCAGCCTTTCCCACCGCTCGATACGCGCGCCTCCGGCGGCGTAGTAAGGGTACGCCGATCCAATCCGCGTCGATCTGCGCCTTGCGTTCGCGCATGCAAGCTGTCCTGTCTCCATCGCTGAAATCAGCGGTAAACACGACGGCTTCGCAGGCGCCAAGCGCTCTTTAAGAGGCAGCACGGGAGAGGCGGGAAGGAGCGCGCCTGCCGGCGGCCTTTCTCATTGCGCGGAGCCGCCGCGCTGCGTCGCCATTTCTTGTCTGCGCATCCCCCCCTCTCCCCGTTAAGACGCTGGTTCGCGCGGATGTAATCAGCGTATCCTTGACCCGATTCCCCGCGCCGTTTCGGCGGCGCATTTAGCAAAACACACCCCAAAACCCAAAACAGAGGAAAACCATGTTTTCAACCCGATTGCGCGGCATAGCCGTGATTGTATTCATATTCGTTTTTGCGGGCGGGCTGGCCGCCTGCGACAATCCCGCCGAGGACGACCATGATCATGACGAGCACGCCGAAGTAGAAGGCCTTTTGCTTTTTATTGGCGGCGAAGAAGTCGTTCATGTCCATGAGGGCGAGGTCGAGGGGTCGCTGACCGTCCCGGTAGACGACGAAACCGACGAGATCACCGTGGAGTTTGAGGGCCACGACGGCGAGGAAGTGCACGCCGACGAACTGGACGATGAATTTTCCCTTGGCGTCGTGGTGCAGGGAGCCGCCCTCGTTGATGTCCATGAGGAAGGTCGGTGGAGCTTTGCGCTGCATGGAGGAGACGAGGCGGGGGACACCGCGATACGGGTGATGCTTTTGCACGAAGGGCATTCGGATTTCACGACCCCCGATATTCCCGTTACGGTAGAATAGCCCGGAGCCATGCGTTGTTGCAATGTTTCGTTTCTTTGCCGGGCCGGGCTTGCAGCGTGTTGCGCGATGGCGGTCGCCGGGACGCTGCAAGCCCAGCATACGGCGGTGATCTCGGGCTCCGTAGAGGATGCGGAAACCGGAGAACCCGTGCGCCATGCCCAGGTGCTGGCGGAAGACGCCAACCGCAGTTCCAGAACGGATCGGCAAGGCCGTTTCGAGATGCGGTTTCTGGAGCCGGGGGTCTACACGCTTACCGTCTGGCGCATAGGCTATGAGTCGCTGACGAGCCAGGTCGCGGTGGACGGCGCCTCGGATACGTCTCGCGTCGTGCTGCGCATGTCGGCTTCTCCGATTGAATTGGGGGAAGTCTTCGTGGACGGGCAACGCGAGTCCGTCGCGCTCCGCGAGGCCGATATGGATATGGAGGGCAAGCGGCTTCGGCAGCATCTCGGAACGACGATCGCCGAAACGCTCGACAACGAACCCGGCATTTCCATGCGATCCATGGGGCCCGCTCCCGCCCGCCCGGTGTTGCGCGGTTTGGGCGGCGAGCGGCTACTGGTCCTGGAGGATGGCGGGCGCACCGGAGACC